>JALSRY010000525.1 GCA_026984555.1 Phycisphaerae bacterium | reverse complement strand
TGCCGAGATCGTTGTACCCGAACACGACGTAGCTGCTGCGTGAGCCACCCCCCCCACCGCCACCATCGCCATCATCATCGGACCACGCGGTCGTCGTGGCCAGCAAGAGACCGACCGCGGACGCAGCGGCTGCGAGCGTCAACAGTCGGTGTTTTCGTGAGCGTCGCTGATGCTTCATGGTGTGCCCTCCAAAACAAGTTCGCCCCCGGGTCTTACACGATGCGACAGCACCTTGCCTACGGGATGCTCCCGGTAGTCGGTGACGGCTGTGCACGGGTCGGGCTCTTACACCTGGCTCGGCTCACGAGCCGACAAGCCGGGGACCGTACGCCTGCGGACCACTGGTTGCGTCGCAATACGGCGGGTGCATGCCCGACTACTGGACATGCTTTGCGCGGATGGAATGGGTCGTATGGCGCCGCTTCGGCCCGCAGCGGCCCTGTCTGAGTTTCATTGTAAAGAGGCGGTGCCGGCGGTCAAGAAAAAAAGGACGGAAATGGTCCGATATATGTTCCGGCAGTGAATCGAACGCATGGGGCGATACCTGGTTCGTGGTGGCGCCAGAGTGGAACCGGCCCCGGCGCGCGTGCCTCACGGGCCGGCGGGAGCGGCCGGGAGGAGGTTACATTTCGGGGCCGCCGTCGTACTGGCCGTAGACATCCTTGAGCGTGGACATCATTTCGCCGACGGTGGCGAGGGCATCCGCGGCCTCGATCAGCGCGGGCATGACATTCCGGCCGGCGGCGGCGGCGTCGCGAAGCTGGGCGAGTGCCTCGGTATGGCGACGGCGGGCCTGCGGGTCGGCATCGCGGCGGGCCTTGAGGTCGCGTACGCGTTCGACCTGTTCCTGCTCGACGGCGCGGTCGATCACCAACACATCGATGGGCGGGTGGTCGTCGTCAATGTACTTGTTCACGCCGACCATGACCCGTTCGCCGCGGTCGAACTCTTGTCCGTAACGATGGGAGCTATCGGCGATGGCTCGACGGAAGTAACCCTGTTCGGTAGCGGGCAACACACCGCCGAATGTATCGTAGACGTGGTCGATGATTTCGCGGCCACGGCGTTCGATTTCGTTCGTGAGGGACTCGATGAAGTAGCTGCCGGCGAGGGGATCGACGGTGCGGGTGATTCCGGTTTCGTCGGCGAGCACCTGCTGGGTGCGCAGGGCGATCTTGACGGCGTGCTCGGTGGGCAGCGCGAGGGTTTCATCCATGCTGTTGGTATGGAGGGACTGCGTTCCGCCGAGGGCGGCGGCCATGGCTTGGTAGGCGACGCGGATGATGTTGACCATGGGCTGTTGTTCGGTGAGGGACACGCCGGCGGTTTGGCAGTGGCAGCGCAGCCACCAACTGCGTTCGTTCTTGGCGCCGTAGCGTTCCTTCATGATGTGATACCACATTCGCCGGGCGGCGCGGAGTTTGGCGATTTCCTCGAAGAACTCGTTGTGGATGTCCCAGAAGAAACTCAGCCGGGGCGCGAAGGCATCCACGGGCAGCCCGCGTTTGATGGATTCCTCAACGTAACACATGCCGTCGAGAATGGTGAAGGCCAGCTCCTGCGGTGCCGTCGCGCCGGCCTCGCGGATGTGGTAGCCGCTGATGCTGACGGTGTTCCATTTCGGCATGTGGCGGGTGCAATACTCGATCGTATCGATCACGAGCTTGACGCTGGGGCCGGGCGGAAAAACGAACTCGTTTTGGGCGTGGAACTCTTTGAGGATGTCGTTCTGGAGCGTGCCGCGCAGGTTTTCGAGCGCGACGCCCTGCTGTTTTGCGACGCAAATGTAGAAAGCCAGCAGGATCGCAGCGGGGGCGTTGATGGTCATCGACGTGCTGACCTGTCCGAGGTCGATGCCGTCGAAGAGGATCTTCATGTCTTCCAGCGAGGAGATCGCGACGCCGCACTTGCCCACCTCACCGAGGGCGAGGGGATCGTCGGAGTCGCGTCCCATCAGCGTCGGCAGATCGAAGGCGGTGGACAACCCGGTCTGGCCGGCGTTGAGCAGGTACTTGAAACGCTGATTGGTTTGGCGCGCGGTCCCCATGCCGGCGAACTGGCGCATCGTCCAGAGTCGGCCGCGGTACATGTCGGGGTGGAGTCCACGCGTGAACGGCGGCTGGCCGGGCTCACCGAGATCACGCCGATAATCCAGCTCGGCGATGTCCTCGGGCCGATAAACCCGCTTGATGGGAATGCCGGACATGGTGGTGGGATCGGCGGAGGCCTTGTCGTTCTTGCCATCAAAGACGCCGGATGTGGACGCCACTTCGGTGCTCATGCTTTTTTCCCGCGGGATTCGCTTGTCCGAAACCGTGATTCGTCTGTTGCGGGGCTGCCCGCACCGGGGCGAGCCGCGACCGCAACGGGGCGCTGCTACATTCTAGCAGATTCTGCGGGTTTTGCAGTTCGGCGAGGCGAAGCGCCGGCGTCAAACGCTTCAAGGGATCAGATGCGCGCGGAACGACGACGGCGACGCCAAGACAGGCGTGGCAGGGCGAGGATGGCGGCGGCGGCAACCGCCGCGAGAATCGCGGTGAGGGCCGCTTGGGCCAAGAGTTCGACCGGCGAGGCCTGCCCTCGGCCGGACCAGTAGTGCAGGTGAATCAGGTAGAGATACTGGGGGAGGATCGCGGCGAGGAAGGCTGTCGCGATGCGCACCCACCACAGCTCGGTGTTGGCGCGCTCGCGAAACCACGTCAGCGCAACCGCTGTCAGGCCGAGCGTCAGGGCGTGAATGCCCAGCGCGTCGCTGCTGGCGAGATCCTGCACGAGCCCGATGATCCAGCCGGCCAGACGGGCATCGTGCCTGGGCATCCGCAGGGCGCACACGATCGCGAGCACCAGGAAGGCGTCGAACCCCGGAAGCGGAACCAGCGCAAGCACGCCGGTCTGGACGGCGTAGACCGCCACCAGCAGCAGCGAAAAGCCGCCCCAGGTCATGGCCGGCGACCCCCGCGAGTCGGAAGCGCAGGAGCGCGCGAGGGTACGGCGGACGGTTGGGATGCTGCGGACGCGGGCGGCGTGGCGTCGTCCTCGGGCTCGTAGCCGAGCGGTACGGGCACGACGAAGCGCTTGGGCGAGCTGAGCACGATGCGACCGTCACCACGCTGGTAGCCGAATTGGAACTCGACCATCTTGCCTTCGAGCTTGACCTCGGCAGGCCAGCGCAGCGGAAAGCCGTAGTAGTATCCGGCGATAGATTTGCGGGTCACGCGGAATCCCTCGGCCTGGTGCTCGTCGAGTTCCCACATCCAGGCGAGTCGGCGTTTGTGCCGACCGCGGGGCGCGCGGTCGTATTCGTAGATCCAGATGAAAATGGTTCCGGGAACAAAAGCTCCCTTGTCGGTCTGGCCCGAGACGAAGTAGATCGTGGCCTTGAAACCGACGATGCGATCCGACTCGAACAGCCAGGGGGTCTGGGGCCAGAACTGGACGATCTTCACGATGTCGTCGCGCGTCGGAACGCGCGCGGCATCGACCTGCGATTTTCCGCGCTTGGCTCGGGGCGTGTCGGAGCTCCACATCGGCTTGAGCGAGGCGTCTCCGGGGGCCTGGCAGCCAGCGACCAGCAGACAGCCAGCGACCAGCACCGCGACGGCGAGCGCGTCGATGCCGCGGGCCGACAGGGTCGCCGGCCGCGACGGGGGAAGCATTCCGTTTGTTACCAGCGAGCGGGTGTGCATCGCGTCTATTTCTTCCTGGTATGTGTCCAGGAGATCGGGATATCGTAAGTTTCACCCACGGAGCCGTCCTTTTTGGCGGGCGGTCGCGGCCCGTAGGCGCCTTGTCCAGATCCGGTGGTTTTTTGAGACTCGTCCTTTTCGGGGAAGGGGCCGATGAGGTCGCGTGTCTTGTTCGTGGTGACGTTCTCGGGTTTGACCTGGAGTCCGCTCATGAGCTCGCTCGTCAGAACCGACTCGGGAATGACGCCGGTGCGATCACGTTCCTGGGCGGAAAGTTCGCGATAGTCCTCGACGGAGCGAACCACGCGAGGCGTGAGGATCACGAGCAGCTCGGTGTGCTTGGTTTCGTTGTGATCGTTGCGGGCGAGCCAGCCGAGCAGGGGAATATCGCCCAGCAGCGGTATTTTCTGTTCGCGGCGTTCGTCACGAGTCGTGATCAGGCCGCCGAGCACGACGGTTTCGTTGTCCTTGACGGTGACGGTGGTGGTGGCTTCGCGGTCGAGGAAGACGGGCGAGGTCGCCCCGTTGCCGACATCGACGGTGGAGCCGGTGATATCGGAAACCTTCTGGTCGATTTCCATGCGGACGAAGCCGTCGGGGTTGATGTGGGGGGTGACGGTCAGTTCGATGCCGACCTCACGCCGGGCGACGTTGCTCTGGACGATTCCGGTGGCGGTGACGGTCGAGCCGGAAAGATAGGGAACGTCGTTGGTGATCTTGATGGAGGCTTCCTGGTTATCCATCGCGACGATCTGCGGCCGCGAGAGGACGTTGAGGTGCCCCTCGTTCTGGAGGGTCCGCAGGAGGAAATTGAAATCGGCGCCGGTGATGGTAAAGGTGAAACCGCCCAAGCCGGTGCCGGCGGCGCCGATGTCGGTTCCGCCGACGAAGTCGAAGGTGGTCGTGTCGGTCGGTCCGGCCTTGGTGTACTGCAAGTCCTGGAACGCGAACTCCACGCCGAGATCGAGCGAGTTGTCGATGGTGACCTCGACGATGAGCACCTGGATCATCACCTGGGGCGGAGGCTGGTCGAGGTCGCGGACCAGTTGGAGAATGTCGGATTCGCGGCGAGGGTCGTAATCGAGGATCAGGCGGTTGGTGTCCTCGTTGGCGATGGCGACAATCTCGCGTTCCTGCTTCTTGGTTACAGAGATATCCTCGCCCAGCTCGCTGAGCCGTTGCTGCTCGGCATCGTTGTATTCCTTGATCGCCTGCTGGATGGCGCTGGCGGGGTTGTTGGCGGGCTGAACGACGAGGGTCTTGCGTTCGCGGATGGGCTGCGAATCGAGCTTGAGAATAAGCTCATCGACCATATCGAGGTAGCCGAGGGTGCCGGCGGCGATGACGGAGTTTGTGCGGGTATCGACCGTGAAGGCGATTTGCTGGCGTCCGCCGGGGACGAGGTCGCCAAGCGTGAGGCGCATTTCCTGTTCGTTGGCGTTGGTGTTGCTCGAACCGCCCTGCTGCTGGTTGGCGAAGAGTCCTTCGAGCGTGGTGACCATTTCCTGAGCGTCGGCGTTACGCAGCCGGAATACGCGGATATTGGCGGATTCGGGTGGGACATCGATCGCTTTCACGAGCGATTCCATGAGGGGCATGCTCTCGGGGGGCGCGGTGACGACGAGCGAATTCGTGCGCAAATCGTCGGTCACGACGATGTCGCTGCGCAGGGCCTTGAGCAGCTCAGGACCGATTTCGGGATGCTGGCGCTGGAACATGAGGACGACCTGCTGCATCTGCTGCTGGGAGCGGGTGGAACCGCTGGTCCGGCCGCCACCGACCGCGCCGCCCCGCCCCTCGAGGATGTTGCGCAGCAGTTCGCCGGCATCGGCAACGTCGGCCTGCTTGAGCTTGAAGATCTTGACGATCGCGCCGGCGCCTTCGGCCGTGTTGAGGTCATTGACGAACGCGACGATGTCTTTGACCACCGCGGGCGGGCCGATCGCGATGACGGAGTTGGTCGTCTCCTCGTAGGTCACGGTGACGTCGGCATCGGCCCCGCTGGCCTTGGTCTGGAACAGGTTCTGGGCGTTCTGAGCCAGGTCCTGGGCGCGGCCGTGCTTGAGCGGGATGATGCGAATGATGCGGCCGGGTTCGGCGGGACGGTCGAGCAGGTCGATCCAGCGTTCGAGCATCCGCATGTCTTCCTGCGATGCCGCCAGCAGCAGGTTGTTGGAGTACGGGTCGGCACCGACGTAGATCGGCGTGCCCTTCATCTCCGCTTTCTGATCGCTGCGGCTCTCCTTGATCATGTCGCCCAGGAGCTGGGCGATGTTCGCAGCGCTGTTGAGCCGCACGGGGCGGACCCGGAACTGGACTGTGGGGTCATACGACTGGTCGAGCTTGTCGATCAGGGCCTTGGCTTCCTGGAGGTAATCGCGGGTGCCGGTCAGCATGAGGGAGTTGCTGCGGGCGTCGGCGAAGACGTACAGGACGTTTTTCTGGCCGGACTGGGTCACATCGCGGTCGGCGTCTTTCTTCTTGTCGAACAGTTCCTGGAGCATGCCGGCGAGCTTGGCCGCATCGGCGAACTGGAGCCGGCGAAACTCGCTGTCCACGACGCTGTAGGGCGAGGCCCCGTCGAGCCGCGTGGCGAGATCCTCGACCATCTTGAACACGCTGTCGGTGGCGAGAACCACGAGCGTATTGGAGCGGTCGTCGGCGGTGATGATGGCACTGTCGCGGGCGGTGTTTTTCGAGTCGCCGAGCGCATCGAGCCGATCCTTGAGCATCTGGTCGAGCTGATCCTTGAGCGTCGTCGCCTGGACGTTGCGCAACTGGAGCAGATGGGGCTTGATGCCGAGGTTGGTGGAAGGCTTGTCGAGCTGCGAGACCAGGCCCGCCGCGAGGAGAACCGAATCCTTGTGTCCCACGACCATGAGGGTGTTGCTGCGCACATCGGCGGTGATGACGATGTTGTAAGGCAGACCGCGTGCGGCGATTCCGGGCGGGCTGGGCAGCATGACGCCCTTTTCAGCGCTCTTGCTGGAAAGGTTGGTCGCTCGCTTGAGCGAGGCCTTGGCGTCGTCGAACATCTTCTGAAGCAGTTGGGCCAGCTCGTCCGCGTTGGCGTGCTTGAGGGCGAACGATTTGACCTCGATTTCCTCGCCGGTCGGAAGCTGATCGAAAAGCTTGACGATCTCGAGCAGGGCTTCGCCGTTGGGCTTGTTCGAGAAGATCAGCAGCGAGTTCTTGCCCTTCTCCGGCAGGATCAGGATCGGCTTGTCGAGGTTGAGCGGCGGAAGCTCACGCCCGTCGGCGGTGCGGACAAAGAGCTTGCGCAGCATGGGCATCTTGCTCTTGTCGGTGCCGGTAACGCGTTCGGCCTTGATCATGTCGGTGAGCGTCTTGGCCAAGTCCTCGGCGTTGGCGTTCTTGAGGTCGTAGACGAAGATGTCGGCGGTGGTGAAGTCGTCCTCCGGGGGGAGTTCGACGTCGATCCCCTCGATCATCCTCTCGATTTCCTTGATGTCCGAAGCGGTGCCGACGATCTGGATGGCGTTGGAGCGTTCGATCGCCTGAATCGTGGCCTGCGAGTTGGCCGGCACGTCGCGCATGTCATTGAGTTTCTTGATCGCGTCCTGGAGCAGGTCGAACGCTTCCGCGGCGCGCATGTGCTTGAGCGGAACGATCTTGACCTGGGTGTCCTTGAGGGTGTCGATATCGAGGCGGGCGACGATCTCGGCGATCATCTCCATGTTCGTCTCGGACGCCGAGACGATCAGCGAATTGCTGCGGGCCTCGGCCACGATGCTGAAATTGTCCACACGGTCGCCGCCGCCGCGGGTCTGGATCAGGGCTTGCATCGTCTGTTCGAGCACGGGGGCGATGGCAGCGGCCTTGGTGTTCTGAAGGGTAAAGACCTCGATGGTCGGCTTCGGGGTGGAGCGTTCCATCAGCGCGAGCATCTGCACGATGAAATCCACGTCGTCCTGGTCGCCGGTGATGATGATGCGCTTGCTGTCGATCGGCGTGGCGATGACCTCGCCGCGCAGTTGCCCACTGATGCTGTTGAGCGGCGGCGGCGTGGCCGGCCGGCTGCCGTGCGCCGGTGGTTGGTCGCGAGCCGCGCGCAGGGCCGGGTTGTCCGCCGGCTGGCGGGGGCCGTCGGGCGACGGCGCGGGTTGGTTCGCGCGAACCGGCTCGTTGGCCTCGGAAGCCGGCGGAGCTGCCTTGCCGTTGTCTGTCGTGTGGGTCTCGTCATCGCTGGAAGAGTCGTTCGGCTCCGTGGCCGGAACGTTGTTCGGATCGTCGCGCAGCAGCAGGGTGATGATGGTGGGCCGCAACTCGCTGGTGCCGATGAGTGGCCAGCGTGGTCCGTTGTCGATCCCGGCCAGCCGCGGACCGGCAGGCGAGAGATCGATGTTTCGACTACGCCGCCGCGGGCGACTGCGCCTGCCACTGGACGGCCGGCGCGAACCGGACCTGCGCGAGCGACTGGGCGAGCGGCGGAAGCTGGACCCGCGGGAACGGCTCGGTGAGCGACGGAAGCTGGAACTGCGGCCGGCCCCGGGGGCGCGGCGTTGCTGCATGTCTTCGATGAGCGCCTGGGCCTCGTCGGAGGACAGGTTGACGAGCTCGATGATCCGCGTAACGGGTTTTTCGGGGCGGATTTCCTGAAGCTGCGATACGACCGTCTTGACCAGCGCCGTCTGGGCCGGGTCGCCGAACGCGATAATCGCGTTGCTGTGCTCGTCGGCCGAAACCGTCACCAGTCGCGGTTCGCGCCCGGTACGAGCCGCGATTTCCTGCTCGCTGTTGTTGACCAGATCCTGGACGAGGGACGCGAGCGCGGCGGCATCCTGGCCCCAGGGGATGGGGATGATCTCGTGCTGGTTGAAGCGGGTGTCCTTGTTGTCGAACCGCTGGACGAGCATGCGAACCTGGTCGATCTGGGTCTGTGAGCCGTACACGACGATCGTGCCGACGTTGTCGTTGCCGATCAGACGCGGGCCGGGGTTGGCGGCCGTGCCGCGCGCGCCACGTCCGCGTCCGCCGCGCGTCTCACCCATGCCGGCGGTCTGGTCGATGAACGGCTGGATGTAGCTGATGAGTTCGCTGGGGACGGCCTCCTTGACCGGGATGGTCGCGAACTGGAGATGGGCGCTGACGGCGCCTTCGAGCTCACGGATGAACTTCTGCTCGACGAGCGCGACATCGTCCGGCCGACCGTAGACCATGACGGCGTTGCTGGCTGGCTCGGCGACGGCCTGCACGTCGAGCGTCCCGGCGCTCATGGCTCCGGCCATCATGCCCCGGCCCCGCCGTCCGCCGCGCCTGCCGCCGGTTGTGGCACCGCCGGCGGCGAAGCTGTTGATGGCGTCGGCGACGGTCTGGGCGTCGGCGTTGTCGAGCACGAACATGCGGAACTGTTTCTGTTGCTCGGCGGGAATGGCACCGTCCACCTCGTTGATGATCTGATCGACGAATACGAAGGTTTCCTTCGAACCGACGACGATCACGCTGTTGGTGCGCGGGTCGGCCACGGCCGTGAAGGCGTCGAAGTTCATCTCGCTGCCGCCGAGCTGCCGCTGGAGCTGCATGTACTCCATCATGGCGCCCTTGACCGATTCAACGACGGCGGATGCGTCGGCGTGCTTGAGGGCAAAGCGCTTGACCTGGAGTTTTTCGCTCGGCTGGTCGAGCAGGCTGACGAGGTTTTCCATCTCGTCGTAGATCTCGTCGGGAGCGCGGATAAACAGACGCTTGGTGTTGTCGTCGCCGACCACCACGATGCGGCCGGGCACCTGGGCGACGGCCGAACGGCCACGGCGCCTGCCACCCATCGCGCGTCCGCCCAACGCGGAACCGCCGGAGCCGCCGAAAATCTGGATGAGCTTGTCGGCGACTTGTTGGGGCTTGGCGAAGGCGAGCTGCAATTCGTGGATTTCGTACCGGCTCTGGCGGTCGAGTTTCTCGATCTGCTTGAAGACCTCGTCCCGCCGCTCCGCGGGCCCCCGGACGAGGATGGTGTTGGTGCCGGGTTCGGCGGTGATGCGCAGGTCGATATTGGGCGTGCCGGCGGCGGCCCCGCGCGGGCTGCGCCGTCCGCTTCTGCGTGGCGAGGTGCCCGCAAACATCTCGCCAACGGCCTGGGCGATGGCCGCGGCGTCGCCATATTTGCAGACGTACATCTCGACATCGGCGATCGCGCCGGCGATATCGAGGCTCTCGATCTGGGCGCGGACGGTGTCCACGTCCTTGGCCTGGGCCACGAAGATGATGGCATTGGTGCGGGGGTCGGCGGAGATGGTCACGGGGCCGAGGTTTGCGGGAGAACCGCCCCGCCGGCCGCCGCGGGCATTGCCGCCGGCCGCGGTGAAGATTTCCTGGAGCAGCGGCAGTACGTCCTCGACGCGGGCTTTCTTGAGCGCGA
>JALSRY010000524.1 GCA_026984555.1 Phycisphaerae bacterium | reverse complement strand
CAGCCGCGCGAAGCCGACATAACGCCGGCCGTTGCGCACGAATGTCACCATCATGTCGCGCCGGGCTCGATGAGGATCTTGAGTTTTCGCGGGTCGCGGGCGGCGGCGAACGCTTCCTGCCAGCGTGACAGCGGAAACACGCCGTCGATCAGTTCCTCGACGCGCACCTGCCGGGCGGCCAGCAGGCGCAGGGCGTGCCCGAACGGCCCGCAGCGGTTGCCGGCCACGACGATCTCGTGGATGACGACGGGGGCGAGGTCCACCCCCGCCGGCCGCGCGTAGGTGCTCTTGAGGACGATCGTGCCGCGCGGGCGTACCAGCTCGAGCGCGAGCCGCAGGCCGTCGGGGCTGCCGCTGCACTCGACCACGAGGTCGCGATCGGCGCGCGGTTCGAGCGAACCGGTGTCGCGGGTGGCGAGGCCGAGCCGTCGCCCCAGCGCGAGCTTGCGTGGATTCCGGCCGATCACTTCGAGCCGATGGGTGCGGGTAGCCAATACCTGGGCGCAGAGCAGGCCGAGCCGGCCGCAGCCGATCACGGCGACCCGCGTGGTTGCACAGACCGTGTGATCTTCGAGCACCTGGCAAGCCGCCGCCAGCGGCTCGACGAACACGGCCTGGCGGTCGCTGATGTCGGCGGGCACCTCGTGGCAGTTTTCGGCGGGTACGGTGAGGTATTGGGCCATCGCGCCGTCGCGGCCGGCGATGCCGAGCACGGTCCGGTCCGGGGCGTGTTTGCGGGCGTTGTGGTCGCGCGCGGGGGAATCCGGTCCGACACAGTTGATTTCGGCGACGACGCGGCGTCCGCACAGCGCTTCCGAACCACGCACGACCGTGCCCACGAACTCGTGTCCCGGAATCCCCGAAAACGCCATGTATCCGCGGAGGATCTCCAGATCGGTGGTACAGATGCCGGCCAGATCGACCCGAACGAGCACCTCGCCGGGTGGGGGCGTGGGGTCGGGATGATCCTCGACCAGCCGCAGCCCCCCGGGTTCGCTCGGATCCACAACCAGCGCACGCAACGCTCGCCCTCTCGCCGCTCCGCCGCCGCCGAGGCCCTCGGCGCTACTTCTCTTTCGCCCCCGGGATCAGCCAGCGGAAAAACTCCTTGCTCTGGTAAGCCAGGCGATCCCAGCGACCCTCGTAGGGACGCCGAAGTCCCTCGGGTAGCCGCCCGCCGTGGTCGAACAAGTGGCCCGCGTGCGCCTCGACCCATTGCGACCACTGGTAGGCGTCGCAGTTGTGGGTGACGCCCGTGAGCCACGCCAGCGACACCTCGCACTGGTAGACCACCGCGAAATCATCGTCGCGCAACCCGGCAATCAAGGCGTCCACGACCTCGGGGCGGGGAAAGGCCTGGAGCCCCCGGGCCGCGGCGATGCGGGACTCGCGGTCGGGCGCCTGCTTCAGCTCTTTCAGAAACGTCTCCCTCACCTTGTCGCGCAGCCGGTCGGGCACCTCTCCCACCAGGTCCGCCAGTACGCCCGTGGTGTCTCCCCGGCACAAATCGTCGGGCGGGCGAACGTCGGCGGGAGGGTAGTCGTCGCTGTTGAGGATCTTGAGACAGGTCTCGATCGCGCGGGGGTCGTGGGTGCGTCCGAGCGCCCGGATCGCCACGCAGCGCGTTTGCGGGTCGCTCTCGAGCAGCGCGATGGTGGCGAACCCCTTGATCGCCCAGTCTTCGCCACAACGCTTGCTCTCGGCGACCTTGGCGACAGCAATGCGGCGCTGGTCCGGATCGGCATCGGAGACGGCGACGAGCATGTACTGCTGGGGCGTGCGCTTGGGGGTGAAGACCTTCTTGAACGACGTGTCGAATTGCTGATCCGTGCAGCCCGCAGCCAGCAGCAGCCCAAGCGCCGCGACCAGGGGCGCGGTGCGGCGCGGCGTGTCAGGGTGTCGGCTCTTCGAGCCGGGCCGAGGCGATGTACTGTTGGGGTTCGACGAGTTCCACATGTTCGAGCTCATGGCCGAGGAATCCGGAACCGATCGAGCGAAACCGCGCGGGGTTGTCGCTGACGAAACACTGCATGGTACCGGGCGCCGACGACGAACACAAATCCCCCGTGGCTTCCAGCACGTCGCGCACCGCGCGGGCGGTCTCCTCTCCGCTCTCGACGATCGCGACCGCGGGGCCGAGCT
>JALSRY010000523.1 GCA_026984555.1 Phycisphaerae bacterium | reverse complement strand
CACCGGTTGGAAACCGGTGCCACAGGGCAGGATCACCGGTTGGAAGACGATGTGACGCCGGAGAAGAAGGCGCTTCCGGCTGTTTGTTGCTTCATCAAACACACCAACGCGTGCGGCGCGGCGGCGGTGCCGGCGGCGTCGGCATCGCCCGGGGACACGCTGACTGCACAACTGGAATCGTATCGCCGGGCTTATCTGGGCGATCCGAACGCCGCGATGGGCGGGATTCTGGCGGTGAACTTCGCGGTTTCGGCGGATTTTGCCACCGCGGTCATGGAAACCTACCAGCGCTGGGGCAAGCCTCTGAAACAAGCCGGCGAGCCGTTCGCACCCGGAGCGTTCTTCATCGAGGTCTGGATCGCGCCATCGTTCGAGCCCGACGCCGTGCGGATCATCCGCGGCGACGCCGAGCCGACGGCGGCGCTACCCACTCCGCCCAGGAAGGCCTGGGGCCGGCGCGTCCGGCTGCTCGAGGTTGGCGATATGGCCGTCGCGCCCGACCCCGGCGAGCAGGATCTCAAGCGCATCGCGGGCGCCGTCTTGATGCAAACGCGCGATCTGGTCGGGCTCGACGAACGGCAGTGGCGAGTCGTGACGAAGCGCGCCCCGACCGCCGCCGAGATGGACGACCTGCGTTTCGCCTGGCTCGTCTGCAAGCACACCAAGAGCAACGCGATCACGATTTGCAGGGATGGAATGCTGCTGGGCAGCGGCGCCGGGCAGATGAGCCGGGTGATGAGCTGCCGCATCGCCACGTGGCTGGCCCGCGACAACGGCCATGCGGACCGGCTAAGCGGCTCCGTCGCCGCCTCCGACGCCTTTTTCCCCTTCCGCGATGGCCCCGACATCCTCGCCGACGCCGGCGTCCGCGCCATCATCCAACCCGGCGGCAGCAAACGCGATCAGGACACCATCGAGGCCTGCGATGAACACGGCATCGCGATGATCTTCACCGGCACTCGACATTTCAAGCACTAGGGTACTTTCTCACGGTGTTTGCATGTTATCGAGGACGGCCCGCGCCCGGCGGACGCTCGGCACTCGGCATGCCCGCGCTGGCGCTTGGGCATGGCACCCAGCATGGCACCCGGCTTGGTATTCCACATCGCCGGCTTCTCAAGTGAGCCAATTCGGGTGTTGGGAGAGTCTTCTACCCGGCGGCGATGCTGGAGTTTGGGACGGTGTGGCGGGGTTGGGCGAGTGTTTTTCAGGCCAGGCCGGCGGCGAGCAGGTCCATCAGTCGTAACAGGCCGACGGGTTTTCCGTCGTCCCCGGCGACGACGAGGCTGGTGATCTGCCCGGCGCGCATGAGGCGCAGGCACTCGACGGCGAGCTTGGCGGCGGGGACGGTGGACGCCACCACGGGGGGGGCGTTCGAAGCGCGTCGGCTGCGCGCGTAGGCCTCGCGGGCGTTGAGTTCGCGCGGGTTGGGCACGCGGGAGAAGATTCGCCGCAGGTCGCCATCGGTGAAGGTTCCGAGGAGGCTGCCGTCGCGTTCGACGATCAGGGCGAGGCCGAGCTGTTTGCGGGTCATTTCGACGAGCAGTTGCTCGAAGGAGTCGTCGGCGCCGACGCAGGGGAGTTGGTCGCCGGTGTGCATCAGGTCTCGAGCGCGCAGGAGGAGTCGCCGGCCGAGCGTACCGTCGGGGTGAAACTGGGCGAAGTCTTCGGGGGCGAAACCGCGGGCGTGCAGGAGGGCCATGGCGAGAGCGTCGCCGACGGCGAGCATCATGACGCAACTGGTGGTCGGGGCGAGGCTCAGGGGGCCGGCCTCGGGCACGTCGGGCAAGTAGATCATGTGTTGGCAGACCTCACCCAGCCGGGCGTTCTGGCCCTGGGTGATGCCGATCGTCGGACCGCCCAGTCGCCGAAAGTGTTCGACGAAACGCAGGACTTCATCGGTATTTCCGCTGCGTGACAAGGCGATCAGGCAGTGGCGTTCGGTGACGATGCCCAGGTCGCCGTGGAGTGCCTCGACCGGGTGCATATAGACGGCGGGGGTTCCGGTGCTGGTGAGCGAAGCGGCGATTTTCTGGGCGATATTGCCGCTTTTTCCCAGTCCGCTCACGATGATCTGTCCGCTGGCGCGCATGGTTTCGAGGGCGGCGAGGAAATCGTCGCCGAGCATCTGGGCGAGTTGTTCGAGAGCCCGGGCCTCGTCGGCCACCACTTGTCGTGCGATTTGCAGGGTTTCGTTCACGAGCCGTTCCACGCCGAAATCACCAGTTGCCGGATGCTGGCGGGCAGCGCCAACCGCTGGTCGGTGCCCGCGCTCGTCGAGTTTCCCGAGCCGCTATTGCTCGTCGTTTTTTGTCGCCAGCGGGGCCACGGGCGGAGCCTGGTCGTGTTCGAGGGCTGCGAGCCGGCGGGTCACGTCGGCGAGCAGTTGCGTCAGGTGCGCAGGCGGATGCCGGTCGCTGGTTTTCTTGAGCAGGTCGCGGGCCTGCTCCCACGCCCGCCGGGCCGCCTCGCGGTCGCTCTGCCGCCAGGCCGTATCGCCGAGGTGCGTAAACAAGACCGGGTCGCGGCCGTCTCGCAGCCGCACCGCGCGGTCGAGGTACTTGCGAGCCTCGGCGAACGTGCCCGCTTTGTAATACGCCCAGCCCAAGCTGTCGAGGTAGGCGGCGTTGAGCGGGTCGCGGGCCACGGCCCGCCGGATCATCCGCGTAGCTCGCTCGAGGTTGCGGCCGGCGTCTACCCAGGTATACCCCAGATCGTTGAGCAATCCCGGATCGTCCGGGCTGTACTTCTGCAACAGCGTTTCCATCACCGCGGCCGCCTCCTCGTCCCGGCCGGCGGCCTGGAGCGTCGCTCGTTTGTAGCTCAGCGCTTCGAACAGTGCTTCGGGCTTGCCGCCCGCCTCGTCGAGCCACTTCCGGCAACGCGCGAGCGCGTCGTCGTAGCGGTCGGCGTCGAGCAACACGCCGATCAGTTCTCGGCGCGTTTGCTGCAACTGCTCCGGTCGGGCAAGGCTGCGCTGGGTCAGAATCGCCTCGTACTCTTTGACGGCCAGATCGAGCTTGCCCTGAGCGGCTTCCGCCCGCGCCATCCAGATGCGCCGGTCGATCGTGTCGGCGTAGGTGCCCTCAAACTTGCGGGCCACCTCGAATGCCTCGTCGGGTTTCTTGGCCGCGATCAACGCCTCGACCAGCCGCTCGGTGAGCACCGCGTTGTTCGGTTCGTTGGCGAGCCAGGTACGCAGCCGGGTCGCTACATCTTGCGGGTGCCCCGTCGCCACTCCGAACAGAGCGAAGCGGTTACGCCGTTCGAGCGTGGGCTGGCCGGAGTCGAACCATTTTTTCAGTGCGGCGAACGCGTCGTCCTGGCGGCCGGATTCGACGAGGATGCTGAGGCGCGTGAACACGAGCGCATCGTTGCCGGGGTCGGCGGCGATCCAGCGATCCACGAACCGCAGAGCCTCGTCGAACTGTCCGAACTGGAGATAACTATCGCCGAGTGTTTGCCGGTAGCGGTTTCGGGTTTCGTCGTCGGGGGCGGTTTCGATCAGGTGTTCGAGCAGGGCGCGGGACGCATCGATCCGGAAATCATCGAGGTAGCAAATCGCCAGCGGTTCGAGCACACTGCGGCGGTTGGGGAAGCGCGCCCGCAGTTTCTCGCGGATCTTGATCGCCTCGGCGAAGTCACCGCGCGAGGCGTGGATGTTCGCGAGGAGGATCATCAGCGGAAAATCATCGGCATCGGCGGCCAGGGCCCGCCGGGCGATTTCGAGCGCTTGGTCGCTGCGGCCGCGCAGGTACAGGCCAGCGGCCAGCAGCCGGGCGGTCGCGACGTCGTGGGGGTGCTGGTCGAATTGGAGCCGCAGGGCGGCCAGGTGCGCCGGTCCGAACGGTTCGGAAAGATAACGCATCATCGTATCGACCCGCCGGAGCGTGTCGGCGGGGAGTTTCGAACGATCGACGCGATCGAGTTGTACGCGGGCGATTTCGGTCTTGTTGCTGCGGACGTAGCAGTCGAGCAGTCCTTCGAGCGCCTCGCCGCTGGTTGGATCGTCGCGCAGCGCCGTCTGGAAATACCGCCCGGCGGCCAGCAAGTCGCCCAGTCGGCGATAGTGCCGGGCCAGCCCCAGGGCGTAGGTGGACTGGTGGGGTGCGTACTTGATCGCCAGCTTGTATGCCCGCTCGGCGTCGTCGTTTTCGTCCAGGCCATCGTGGGCTTCGGCCAGCACGAAATGCGCCTCGGCGAGGTGGGGGTGGTGCTTGAGCACGCGCCGGGCTCGCGTTTTGGCCGCGTCCCAGCGATACGCCCGCAGCAGTACCTGGGCCTGTACGAGCTGCGCCGGCATGAAGTCCGGGCGCGCCGCGCTGCAAGCGTCGAGCAGTTTTTCCGCCAGGGTGTCTTGCCCCGCGGCCAACGCCGCCACCGCGAGCACGTAATCGGTCGCGAAATCCCCGCCGTCGGCGTCGCGCACTTGTGTCACCAGTTTCGCCGCGTCCGCGTCCGCGAACCACGCCATCCAGCGGTTGAGTTGTTCGGGTGTCAGTGCGGCTCGCTCGGGGTGTGTTCGCACGGCCGTGGCGAGTGTCGCCAATAAGCCGGCCACGTCTCCGGTGGCGTGTTGGGCGGCGGCAAGCTCCCAAGCCGCATCGGCCCGGTCGGGCTGCGCCTCGTGCAGTGCGCGGGCCAGTCGCAGCGCGGCGGCGGCTTCCCCGGATTGCCGCAAGGTGCGCGCGAGAATCAGCACGGTGGCGGAATCGGCCCCGTTGCCGACGTGCTCGGCGACCTCGGAGGCCCAGGCGTCGAGCTGCCCGCACTGTTTCGCCGCCGCCACGGCCGCCGGCGCCAGGTGGTCCGCCGTCGCGGGGAGGAGCCGCATCTGTTTGCGGCAAAAAGCCAGCGCCGCCGCGGGCTGGCCGGCTTGGCGGAGCGCGTCGGCGTACCAGCGCATCACCAGGGGGTCGTCGGGCCAGAGGTCGCGGGCTTCTTCGGCGACCTCGCGGGCGTCGTCGAAACGGCCGAGCTTGTCGAGCAGGCGCAGCCGCTCGGGCACCATGCCGTAGGCGTGTTCCTTGAGCAGGGCGGCGATCTCGGGCGCATTGCGATGCTCGACGTGCGTGACCCAGATTGCTTCATCGAAGTGGGCGTAGGCCTGCGCCGCAGCCAGCGTATAACCCTGCTCGTCGAGCAGGTGTCCCAGCGCGAACCACGCCAAGGTCACACGCAGGTTATTGAGCTCGCGATCGGCGGCCAGCGTCGCGGTCCGGAAGTGCGCCAACGCCTCCTCGCGCTGGTTGGTCTCGACCAGCAGCCGGCCGAGCAGAACATGCGCATCGGCCCGGCCGTAGCCACGCCGGACGGCGGCTCGGGCTTGTGCGAGAGCCGCGGTGAGATCGCGCAGCGCCGCGTGTGCGCGGGCGCGCAGCAGGCATGCTTCGTAGCCATCGGCGCCGGCCCGGCCGGTAATCGCCTCCAGGGCTGACAGCGCCGCGCCGGGCTGGCCGTCTTCGAGCGATGCCCGGGCCCGTGCGCAGGCATCCTCCACGGCCGGATCCGGTTTCGCGGCCGGAGCGCTGCCGGGGGCCGGCGGTGCCGGAGCACCGGCGATTTGCTCCAGCGGTATCGTCGCCCGCGACGCGCCGGCGTCTACCGGCTGCGTTTGCTGCCGGGCGCGTGCCGGCACGGGGAGCGGGAACGACATCGCGGTCAGCGCCAACGCCGCGATCCACCAACTGCGCCGCGAAGTTCCCCGGGGTCGTCCCGGCGCGTCGTCTTCGCACCCCGGTTGCCAGATTTCGTCTGTTGCGAGTGCTTGCATAACCGTCCTGATCGCTGTCATCGCGTGGTCGCGGGCCACCGCCCGCGGGAGTTCGGGCGCCGCTTGCGGAGGCATCGCGGTCGGGCACGACGTCGGCGGAAGGTCCGTGCCACTCAAGAAACGGGGGCTTCCGCAGACCGCGAAGCCCCGCAGTCTTCGTAGCTCACCGGCGAAGCACGACAGCGAGCCCGATGCGCAAACCGCCCGCGGGGCGTTGCGCTGTCAGATGCGGCGAACCGCCGCGGCTCATGCAGAATGATACGCAAATGGTGGCCCGGGGGGGACGCGAACGAAAGAAACTTCCCGCGCCAAGGGGGGGCAGTACGCGGAACCCAAAGGGTCCGGCATGGCACCATGACCGGGAGATTCACGGACGGCCGCGCGACGGGGCGCGGGGACTCAGGCCGACCGAGCCTTGGCCGATCTCCGGGTCGAGCGACCCGATGCGGAAGCGGCGGACGCCTTTCCGCGTGCGGCTTTTCCGCTACCCGACCGGGCGGCTGATTTCGCCTTGCTCCCCCCGCCGGGTTTTCGCTTGGCGGCGGCGGCCGTGCGCCGGCTCCCCGCCTTCTTGGAGGCGGATGGCTTTGCGGGCGTTTTCTTCGCGGTCTTGCCGGCGGCGGTCTTGGTGGTCTTGCGTGCCGCGGATTTCTTCTTGCCCGCCGCGCTGCGGGTCGCCTTTTTGGTCGCGCCCGAGCCGCCGGCCGTTTTCTTCGCCTCGGCGCTGGTGTTTTTTTTCGAGGAGGCGGCCTTCCTGGTCTTGGCGGTCTTGCCGGTTGCGGTAGCTTTCTTCTCCGGTGATGCGGGTTTTTCCGTGGGCTCGGCTGCCGTGGTGGTCGCGGCGGATACGCTTCCGCCGGAGGCGACCATGCGCAGCATATGTCGCGTGGTGCGGTCGGGGGGGACGCTGGTGATTTTCTGGACTTCGCCGCGGCGCACGAGGCCCCCCATTTCCGCCCAGGCCTGTTTTTCGATCAGCCCGACGACCTCGACGGCCTCGTCCTCGGCGATTCGCCGTTCGAGGAAGGCCTGCGCCTCGTCGAGGGGGCACCTGGGGTGGACGATTTCGGTTTTGCGGGCATAGGCCCACATGGCCTCGTCGAGGGGGATCGCGTGTTGCTGCAAGCCGTAGAGCCGAATGCGGGCGCGGACGTAGGGATCGAGCCCGTCGATCTTGTCGAGGTAGGCGATTACGTCTTTGCGTGGTAGCTCGCGGAGCCGTTCGAGGGAAACGTCGTGCTCGACCGCGAAGATGCTGTTGAGCGAGCGGGACAGGTCTTCGCATTTCCGCCGGGCGTCGGGCACGTCGCCCACCATGTCGATCAGCTCGATGGTGGGGATGACGCGCAGCTCGTTGTAATCGACCACCATGCCGCGCAGCCGATCGAGCACGTCGCGCGCCTTCGACTCGGGCAGGTCGCGCGAGAAGATGCCCAGGATCATTTGGGTAACGGCATCACCCGTCGGCGGACGCCCCGGCTTGCCGAGCTTCGTGCGCAACGAACGGATCAACTGTTTCAGGCGGCGAGCGCATTGCGTGGCACCCTTCATCGCTGCGGCGACCTCCTATCCGTTCAAGTCTTCCGACGGGGCCGACGCACGGTCGCTCCCCTCGCTCGTCGTCCACTCCTCCCCCGGTGCGGCGTCCACCTCGTCGGTCGGCCCGTTTTCCTCCATCAGCCGGTCGATTTGCTGCACCGTTTCGAACGCGCGTTGAATCGACTCGTCCAGATGGAAGACCAGCTCGGGAACCCGGCGCAGCGTCAGGTGGTGTGCCACCGCCGCGCGCAGCCGCCCCCGGGCGTGACGCAGGGCCTCGACGCTGAGTTTCTGTCGAGCCGCCGGCGCCATCACGCTCACGTAGACGTTGGCGACCGAGAAATCGGCCGAGACCTCCACGTGCGTGATCGACGTCAACGGTTCGATCCGCGGGTCACTCAGGCGGGTCTGGATCGTTTGCGCCAGAACCGTCCGAATCACGCTCGCAACCCGCTCGGTTCGTCGGGACACGTTCGTTCACTCCGTTTGTTACGCGACAAAAGGCGTACGCTCGCTCGCGGCGGGGAGTCTCGCGGCAGCCGGCGGGCCAACCCGACCCCGCCGCTGCCGTCGCGGCGTTTACCATAATTCTATGTCGTAATCCAGCAACGACGCCCGCCCGAAGGCGCGAATCTCGTCCACGATGCGACTCAGGGCACTGTCCACGAATCGCGCATCGTTGGACACCATGACCACCGCCAGCGTCGCCGCCTGGCGATGATCGAGATCGTCGATTTCGGCGATCGAGATATTGTGTCTCGCCGCCAAGCGATCCTTGAGGCTTTTGACCACCCGCCGCTTGTCCTTGAGCGACAGCGCCTCGAAGATTCCCAGCCTGATCCGCAACACGCCCACGACCATGTTCTTGCCGGCCACCTTCCCGGCCCGCCCCCCGTCGGCCGGCACTTGGATATTCCGCAGGCCGGCCGTCCGCCCGGTCGGACCCGCCGGGGCTTTGGGCGTCCAAGTCTTCCGCCGACCCTGGCGTCGCGTTTCTTCGGTTCGCGATCGGGGCGTCAGAGTTTCTTGGCCACCTGCACGATTTCGTAGGTCTCGATGATGTCGCCGGGCTTCAGATCGTCGAACCCTTCGATCTTCAGGCCGCATTCCATCCCCGCCCGTACCTCGCGGACGTCATCCTTGAACCGCCGCAAGGAAGCGATCGGCAACCCCTCCTGCACGATCCGGCCGTCGCGCACGACGCGGACGCGGTGGTTGCGGGCCACGAGGCCGTCGGCAACGAAGCAACCGGCGATACGCCCGACCCGTGAAACGTTGAACACCTGCCGTACTTCCACCTTTCCGCGGATTTCCTCGTGTTCGTCGGGTTCGAGCAGGCCCTCGAGCGCCTTGTGCAGGTCGTCGTGGACCTCGTAGATCACGCGATAGAGCCGAATCTCGACGCCGTACTGCTCGGCCAGTTGCCGCGCGCGTTCGTCGGCGACGACGTGGAAACCGATCAGCACCGCCGATGACGCCCGGGCCAACTCGACGTCGGCCTCGGTGATCGCGCCGACAGCGGCGTGGAGAATGCGCAGCCGGGCCTTGTCCGCCGGGAACTGGCCCAGCGAGGCCTTGAGCACGTCCACCGAGCCCTGCACGTCGGCCTTGAGGATGACGTTGAGCTCGGGCAGCTCCTCTTCGCTGGCGCCACTGAGCAACTCTTCGAGCGTTTTGGGTTTGCGGGTCTGGAGCAGCGACTCCTGGCGACGCTGTTCGCGAATCTGCTCGGCGATCTGCTTGGCCTGCGACAAGTCCTTGACCTGGTAAAGGCTTTCGCCGGTGTTGGGCAGCTCGTCCAAGCCGACCACCTCGACCGGCGTTCCCGGCCGGGCCTGCTTGACCCGTTTGCCACGATGGTCCAGCAGCGACCGGACACGCCCCGCACCGGGGCCGCAGACGACGATGTCGCCGACCTTGAGCGTTCCCTCACGCACCAGCACCTGGGCCGCCACGCCTCGCCCGCCCCGCATCTGGGCCTCGATCACCGTGCCCCAGGCGGGAACGGTCGGGTCGGCCTTGAGGTCGAGCAGTTCGGAAAGGGTGCTCAGGTGGGCGATGAGCTCGTCGATTCCCTCGCCGGTGACGGCGCTGGTCTTGACGACGTCCACTTCGCCGCCCCATTCGGTGGGCACGAGCTCCTGTTCGGCGAGCTGGGCGTATATGCGGTTGATATCCACGCCGGGCAGATCGATCTTGTTGAGCGCGACGACGATCTGGACGCCGGCGGCCTTGGCGTGGTTGATCGCCTCGATGGTCTGGGGCATGACGCCGTCATCGGCTGCGACGACGAGGACCACGACGTCGGTCAGGTGCGCCCCGCGGGCCCGCATGGCCGTGAAGGCCTCGTGGCCGGGGGTATCGAGGAACGTGACCCGCCACTTGCCCCGCTCGACGAGATAAGCGCCGATGTGCTGGGTGATTCCGCCGGCCTCCCCGTCCGCGACGTGAGTCTTGCGGATGCGGTCGAGCAGCGACGTCTTGCCGTGGTCCACGTGCCCGAGCATGGCGACCACGGGCGGTCGCGGTTCGAGTTGGTTCCGCTCGCGCAACCGGAACTCCTCCTCCAGTTTTTCCAGCGGCGAGAGCGCCCGTTTGATCTTGAGCGACACGCCCAAGTCGAGCGCCACCAGCTCGGCCGTATCCGCGTCGAGCACATCGGTGATGCGGTACACCTTGCCGGTATGCTCCACCAGTTTTCGGAACACGACGCCGAACGGAATCGCGACGGCGGCGCAAAAGTCCTTGGCCAGGATTGGAGCCGTG
>JALSRY010000522.1 GCA_026984555.1 Phycisphaerae bacterium | reverse complement strand
GAGTCGCGGTGGTGGTTCCGGCCAGTGGTCCGAAAGACGACGCGCTGATTCAAGTCACGTGTGTGCGGGGCAGGGACGGGCAGTGGCGGATTCTGCGTGTCGAGTTCGTCGCCGAAGCGACGCCGATGGCGCCGGCGTCCCAGTCGGCGCCGGCTTCGCGTCCGTAGCGGCTTGCGCCGTGCCGCTTGGTTTCCCCCAACAGCCAGCCCCCGCGCCGCCGGCGCCGGGCGTGTAGCCGCGGCGGGCAGCACGGGGGCTGCGTCAGGTGTTGCGGCCCCGCAGGGCCGGTCATGCCGAAAACCGCTAGTAGATATGCGTGCTTTCGGTTTCCTGAACAGGGCTGGTCATCTGGTCGCTCTTGAGCTGGACGCCGAAACGCACGTCGCCGGTGCTGTCGCCCTTGACGACGATGCGGTAGACGGCCTTGGCCTTGGGTGCGAGCGACGGCAGCGGGGCGAAGGAGACCGACTTGCCACTGGCGGTGCCCGGCGTGGGGCCATCGACGGAGATGAGGCTTTCCTCGGGGGGCAGATCGCAGGTGATCTTGATGTTGGTGCCCTCGGCGGAGCCCTGGTTGACGACGGTGATGAGGTAGGTTGTCGTGCCGCCGACCTCGACCGGGTCTTCGAGGTCCACGACTTCGAGCAGGATCGCCGGGATTCCGCGGGCCTCCATGACGAATGAGGCCTCACCGTCGGCGCAATACGCACGCGCGACGGCGACGTTGTGCACGCTGCCACGCTGCTGGACCTTGACGGTCATCTTGACGGTTTTCGAGGCGCCCGGCGGCAAGTCGCCGACGGACCAGCGGACCTGGCCCTTGTCGAACCGGCCGCCATCGCTGGCGTTGACGAAGACGGTCCCGGCGGGCACCTGGTCGACCAGCACGGTCTGACGCGCGGGGACGTCGCCGGTGTTGGTGACGGTGATCTCGAAGGTGGCGGGGCGTCCGATGTATCGGAAGCGCGGCCCCGTCTTGGTGAGCTGAAGCTCGGGCTTGTGGACGTTCGTGGACGAGGAAGCCTCGGCGGAGAGCCCGCCGGCCTCACGGGCGGTCGCGCGATTGACGAACGACCCGGTCTGGCTGGCGCGTGTGGCGACCGTGTACTCGCGGGACTGCCCCGCCGCGAGGTCACCGACGTGAATGTTGATTTCGCGTTTTCCGTCGGAGGTGGTCCAGCCGTCGGGCAGGGGATCGTTGATCATGACGTTTCGCGCGGTACCGGTTCCGGTGTTGGTCACGACCAGTCGCACGGGGATCGGATCGCAAATCACGACGTCGGCGGGGGTTTCCTTGACGAGCTGAAGTGCCGGCTGGACGACCTTGGTGGTGGCGCAGGCGAGTGCCTTGAAGGTCACGGTAGCGCAGCAAATGATGTCGTCCATCTGGGTAGGCGCACCGGCGATGCGGATGGTCTGCGTCTGCCGGGGTCCGAGCGCCGGCCAGCTCCAGGTAGCCTCGTTTCCGCTCTGGCTCGTGGGTTGGGGGGTGATCTGGGTGACGTTGAGGGTAGCGGCGATTTTCTCGGTCAGCACCACATCCTTGATTTCGGTGTTGGTGAGGTTGGTGAGTGCGAGCGTGTACTCATACGCCTGGCCCATGCGGACCGTCGCCGGGGCGACGCGCTCGAGCAGGATCACGCTCGTGGCACGGTTGCCGGTGGGATAGGCGACTTCGCGCCGGATCATGCCGGCGTGGGAGGCGGCGGGCTGTGCCCACACCGGCGCGGCCAGCACGGCAGCCGCGAGCACGGGGACCACTGTTTGTCGGATGGTGAGTTTCATCATGTTTTTTTCCTCAGTCCTTTCTAAAACAAAAAACGAGAACAACGTACAAGCCAAGTCCCCTCACGGGGGACGTTCCGATTGCGTCTGAAAACGGTCCCAGGGAAAACCTTGACGGGAAACCCCTCGTGCCTGGTGTGAACCGCCCCAGCCCAGGTGACCGGTCGCCGGTCCGCTGCGTCACCGGAGCATCGTCGCGATCCTGCCCGGCCCCCTGCTTCGGCTCCAAACCCTGTCCGCATAGCTGCAGCCGCCCCCACCGACAACCGCAGCTCCCTCCTCCCAGTGTAGTGTGACGGGGAATGTCCGATTCGGCAACCGGTTGGGAAGAAAACCTCGGGGGGCTGGGAGACGGCCCAC
>JALSRY010000521.1 GCA_026984555.1 Phycisphaerae bacterium | reverse complement strand
GCGGAATCGCCGGAACCGATTGCATGACAATGGGTTACATACGGGCAACCACCTCGCGGCGAGGCGGCGTCTCCCGTGCGTCGTCGTGCCAAACTGACAGGGGGCCGCGACGCACACACGCCGCGACCCCGCGGGTTGCTCGTGGAAAACGAGCCTGCGAGTTGCTCGACGGAGGCTACTGCTGCTGCGCCGCCTCGCCGGTCTGGTTCAGGAGGGCCTCGGTCTGGTCGAGCATTTTCTTGAACATCGCCATCGCGTCTTCGATCGGCTCGGGCGAGGTCATGTCCACGCGGGCCAACTTGAGCAGCTCGATCGAGTACTTGCTGCTGCCCGACTTGAGGAACGACAGGTACGCCTCGACCGCACCCGGTTCGCCGGCGTCGATCCGCTTGGCGATGTTGGCCGCGGCGCAGTAGCTCGTCGCATACTTGTACACGTAGAAGTTGTAGTAAAAGTGGGGGATGCGGATCCAGTACTCGTTGACGAGATCGTCGTGCGTGTAGTCGGGGCCGTAGTACCGCCGCATGATCTCCCCGTAGGTCTGCCCGAGCGAGTCGGCGGTCAGCGGCTCGCCCTTTTCGGCCATTTCGTGGATGCGCTGTTCGAACTCGCTGAACATGGCTTGGCGGAAGACGGTTCCGCGGAAGGTTTCGAGAAACTCGCTCAGCAGGGCGAGCTTGACCTTCGGATCGGTGATGTGTTCGAGCACGTAGTTCTGCAAGAGCATCTCGTTGGTGATCGAAGCGACCTCGGCGCAGAAAATCGTGTAGTCGCCGTAGACGTAGGGCTGGTTGTGGCGGGTGAAGTACGAGTGCATCGAGTGGCCCATTTCGTGGGCGAGCGTGGAGACGTCTTCGTATCCGCCGTGGAAGTTGAGCAGGATGAAGGGCTGGGTGAGGTAGGAACCGCTGGAGTAGGCGCCGCTGCGTTTTCCGCGGGTGGGGTAGACGTCGATCCAGCGCGACTCGATGCCCTTGCTCATGATGCCGTTGTACTCCGGGCCGAGCGGCGCGAGCGCCTTCTTCATCAGCCCCACGGCCTCGTCATACGTGTATTCGAGTTTGGCTTTGCCCGAGAGCGGGGCGAACAGGTCGTAGGCATGCACGCCGTCGGCGAGCTTGAGCGCCCGCCGGCGGATCGTCTCGTAGCGGTGGAGCAACGCCACGTTGCGGTCGACCGTCTGGATCAGGTTGTTGTAGACTTCGACGGGGATATTCTCACCGTCGAGCGCGGCCTGGAGGCAACTGTCGTAGTGTCGGGCACGCATGTTGAAAATGTGCGTCTGGACGACACCGTTGAGCAACGACGCCATCGTATTGCGATACTTCGCGTAGGTGCCGACGATCCCCTCGTAGGCCGCCTTGCGCACCGAACGTTTGGGCGAGCGCATCAATACGTAGAACGCCGAATCGCTCAGCTCCAGTTTCTTCCCGTCCGCGTCCTCGATCGTGGGGAACTTGATGTCGGCGTTGGCCAGCAGGTTGTACGTCGTGTACGGCACGGCTTCGACCTGCCCACCGAGCGCGATCAACTCTTCCTCGCGCGGCGAGAGAATGTGCTTGCGCTGCCGGAAAAGGTTCTCGAACGCGTGGCGGTAGACGGCCAGCTCGGCGTTGTGTTTCATCCAGTCGTCGAGCGTTTCCCAGGGAATCGAGGTGATCTCGGGATCGACCCAGGCGGTGGCTTGGCCATACTTCACCGCCAGCCCGCGCATCCGGTCCTTCATCCCCTGCGGTTCGCTCTTGCGGGTGTCCTCGTCGGCGATCAGCGACGTGTAGACGAAGGCCTTTTCGAAGCGGGGCGCGACCTCGTCGCGAAACTTCAGGAACGCCAGCAGCGCGTCCGGGCCTTTCGAGAGCGTGCCGCGATACGTGGCCAACTTCTCGATGTCTTTCTCGATGCGGGCGACGTCGGCCTCCCACGCTTCCTTGTTCGGATAGACCCGCTCGGTGGCCCATCGGTAACGGAGCTCGATGTCGCTTCGTTCGGGAACCTTCTTTTCCTGTGCGGTCGTTGTGCTCATGGTCATCATCGCGAGTGTCGAAAGAACCAGGACGCCGTGCGCCCATCGAAAGTACCTGCTGTGCCGAGTCATCTCAGGGCCTCATGGCGGGATGCTCGTTGCGCCCGCCCAGCGGCCCCGCCTGCCG
>JALSRY010000520.1 GCA_026984555.1 Phycisphaerae bacterium | reverse complement strand
TGTCACCGCAGTCAAAGTCCTCGCCGTACTGAATGGCGAACCCCTGGTAGCTCCATGTCGCGGTACCGCTGCTGGTCACAACGACAAAATCGGCCGGTTGGATCGCGAAGAACGGGCAGTCCACCACCAGCGTGCGTGTTTCGCCGGCAGCGACGTTGCCGGCGGCCAACACCGCCACGTCTGAAGCGTTCGTGGAAGTACCGTCAGCGGCTTCCTGCGTGAGGGCCACGACCGCGCTGAACGCAGCCACCCCGGTTGTGTCGTTCTTGAACGCGACGATCACTCGTCCCGCGGGCGGCACGATCGTCGCGGGATCCAGTCCGAGCGACGCGAAGAAACTCGGATTGATGAGGTCCGCCGCAAATGCGCAGCCCATCAGAGGAACCGCTGCCACCAGCAGCGCCGCCAGCAACCCGAATCGACGTGATCTCCTGTCCATCTCGCTCTCCTGCATTCCCGCGTCGCCCCCGGCACCGAGAGGCGCGCACCTGCTCGCCAGCCCCCCTTCTCGTTACGCACCATACCCCGAAGGGCCCGGCGCGCCCATCGCACACCCACCCCGGTCGCGTTGCACCGCCCCGCATCCTCATTGTGCAGGCGGAATCAACTTCCACAGTGTCCCGCGCCGCGTGCCGTGGCTCGCGACGCACAGCTCGCTAAGCCCAACGCCGGCATGACGTTATCAGCACCGCCCGACGGTCGGCCCCGAGGCCCCCGGCTCTGCGCGTCAGAACGTCAGGACGCTGAAGACATTTTCACCTCGCAGTCGCTTGCGGCCTTCGAGCGTCACAAGCTCGATCAGCACCGCGACCGCCAACACATCCGCCCCCAGCCCGCGGACCAGCTCACAGCAGGCCGCGAGCGTGCCGCCCGTCGCCAGCAGGTCATCCACCACCACCACGCGCTGCCCGGCTTTTAGCGCGTCCGTGTGGATCTCGAGCGCATCGGACCCGTATTCCAGCTCGTATTCATGCCGATGCACCTGTGCGGGCAGCTTGCCGGGTTTGCGAATCGGCACGAATCCCACCGAGAGGGCCTTGGCCACCGCCGTCCCGAAAATGAACCCCCGCGATTCGGCCCCTACCACGACATCAACCTTGTTCCCCCGGAATGGCTGGACCATCAGCTCCACCGCCAGCGCGAGCCCCGCCGGATCGCGCAGCAGCGGCGTGATATCCTTGAAGACGATCCCAGGCTTGGGGAAATCCGGCACGTCGCGGATCAGACGGCGGAGATGCTCCACCCCGGTGACCAGTGCACTATCCGCTGGCTCAGTCATGCGCTTCGCGTCAGTAGGCCATTGTCAAGAAACCGCGCTCCCGTGCCGCGCGTCATACCCGAATACATGGTAGTCCGGCGTTGCCCCCCCCGCAACCGCCTGTATCACCCATTGTTCGCACCGCCGGTGTCAAGGCGTGCGCGGCCGCGACGACGGCGGTGTTTGGAGCTCCTCCGCGCTGGCCAGCGTCAGCGCGACCTCGCGCGTCTGCTCGCCCCGTCGAACGCAAACCGCGATTCGATCTCCCGCGGCCCGCCGGGCGAGCACACGCCGAAACGCGGTCACCGTCCGCGTGGGAGTCCCGTCGATGTGCGTGATGACATCGCCGGCACGCAACCCGACGCGGGCGGCGGGGCCTACCGGCTTGCCCACGACGCGGAGCCCATCGGGTGGAAGTGGCTGAGCGGGCCGTGAGGCGACACCGGGAGCTCGGTGCGCAGATGCTGGGAACTCGCCGACGACGACGCGGGCGCGCGTGTCCAGGTTCAACCCGAGGTAGCCGCGTCGCAGCGTCTCGCCCTTCATCATTCGTTCGAGCCGGCCGGCGAGGTAGTCGCGGGGAATCGCGAACGCGATGCCCGAGTCGTACCACTCCACCCCCGCCAGCGCATCCTCCCCGGGGCCCATCGGCACGCACACGCCGACGACCCGCCCCTCGATATCCAGCAATGGCCCACCATAATGCGCCGGCGAAATACGCGCGTCGGTTTGCAACGCCCGCCCGTCCATACGCCACAGCGCGCTGAGGATGCCGACTGCGGGTGCCGGCAGCGGCGTACCGAAGCCGTACCCCGCCGCGATCACGCGTTGCCCGACGCGCAAACGCGGCGCATCTGGCTCCATCCGACGTGTGCGGGGCGACCACCGGGCA
>JALSRY010000519.1 GCA_026984555.1 Phycisphaerae bacterium | reverse complement strand
CCACGCCGGCCACCCGGCGACGAACCACCTTCCGGACGACCCCGGCGACCACCCCCCCCACGCCGTGCGCAGGGCAGCCGCCGAGAACCTGACCCGCGCCGCCGCGGCGGCCCGACGCGACCCGCGGTACCGCGCCGATCACAACCGCCGCGTCCCCCAGCGAATCGACTCCCACCTCGACCTGTTCGACTGCATCACCTGCGAAAAGTGCCTGCCCGTCTGCCCGAACGCCGCCAATTTCATCTACCCCACACCCGCGGTCGCGTTCGAATACCACGATGTGCTCGTCGCGCCCGACGGTACCTGGAAACCAGGACCATCCCGCCGCTTCGAAATCACCCGCACCAGCCAGATCGCCTGCTTCGCCGACTTCTGCAACGAGTGCGGAAACTGCGACACGTTCTGCCCCGAGTACGGCGGTCCGTATATCGAAAAGCCCAGCTTCTTCCGCACGGTCCAATCGTGGGCGCAGGCCGCGCAGCACGATGGCTTCGTCGTCGGTCATGACGGGTTCGTTCTCGCCGAACGGCCCGAGGGCGGGTGGATCCGCGGCCGGCTCCACGGCCACGAATACCAGCTTTCCTACGTCCGCCAAACCCGGCAATTCCACTTCGACGACGGCAGCGTCGTCGCCGTCTTGACCGGTTGGGGACACGAAGTCGTCGAAGTGCGCTTGCAGAAAACGCTCACCTGCGAGCATCTGCTGGATATCGGCGTCTACCACACGCTGCGCACGCTGCGCGCCGGCGTGCTCGACCCGCGACGCGTCAACCAGATCAACGTGCAGTGGCTGCTGCCGACCTGCCCCGCCAGCGGCACTCGCCCCGACCACTGAACCACGCCGGGCCTAGCCCCCTCCCCCGTCCCGACTCCGCCGCTCCAACGCTTCGAGCACCGCCCGCGCCCGGCCGCTGTCGATCGCCGCCGCCGCCCGCCGAACACCCTCCGCGATGTCAGCCGCCCGCCCCGCCACGTAGATCGCAGCCCCCGCGTTCACCAGCACCGCGTCGCGGCGTGGACCAGCCGCACCTGCCAGAATCGCGCGCGTGATCTCCGCGTTTTCCGCCACGTCCCCGCCCCGCAACGCCTCCGTCGGCGCCGCCGATACGCCCAACGCCGCCGGCGTCAGCGTCAGCGACCGTACCCGCCCCCCGCGCAGCTCCGAAACGAATGTCCGTCCCGCCAACGTGATCTCGTCGAGTCCATCTTCGCCGCATACAACCAGGCAGTGCTGCGACCCCAGCCGGCCCAGCACCTGCGCGATCGGCTCGGTCAGGCCGGCCCGGTAGACGCCCATCACCTGCCGCCGCGCCCCCGCCGGATTCAGCAACGGCCCGATCACGTTGAAAATCGTACGCACCCCGATCTCACGCCGCGGACCGGCGGCGTGGCGGGCCCCGGGGTGGTACTGCGGCGCGAACAGAAACCCCACGCCGATCTCGTCGATACACGCCGCCGCTCGTTCGGGCGACATTTCGATGTCCACGCCCAACGCCGCAAGCACATCCGCGCTCCCGCAGCGGCTCGACACCGAGCGGTTCCCGTGCTTGGCAACCTTGCAGCCCGCACCAGCCGCTACCAGCGCCGCCACCGTCGAGATGTTGAACGTCTGCGCGCCATCCCCGCCGGTTCCACAAGTGTCCACCAGATCATCGCTGCGCGCCGGCACGGTCGCCGCGCCCGCCCGCATGGCCCGGACGAACCCCGTGATCTCCTCCACCGTCTCCCCCTTCACACGCAACGCCACCAGCAACGCCGCGATCTGCGCCGGCGTCGCCTCCCCGCGCATGATCGCCTCAGCAACCGCCTCCGCCTGCGCTTCACTGAGATGCGACCCGGTTACGACGGTCTGGATGGCCTTGCGAATGTCCATGAGCTTGCGAAGTTCAAACGGAAAGGGCAAAGGGAAAAAACGCGACCGACAAACCGGCCGCCGGCCACCCGTAATCCGCTAGCCGCTATTCATTCGACTGTCACCGCTTTCGCCAGGTTGCGCGGCTTGTCCACGTCGCAACCACGCAGCACCGCCGCGTGGTACGCCAGCATTTGCAGCGGAATCACCGTAACCAGCGGCTGGATCAACTCGGGCACGTCCGGCACGTAGAGCACGTGATCCGCCATCGCCGCGATCCCACGGTCGCCCTCGGTCGCCACGGC
>JALSRY010000518.1 GCA_026984555.1 Phycisphaerae bacterium | reverse complement strand
CAGCGGTGGGGTCGGGGTGGCTTGGGTGGGTAGCAGCATCGCCGTGACGTCTTCCGACGCGCTGGCCAACTTGATCGGCCGGCCCGGAACGCCGACGACAGTCGCCAGCGGCAGCACATCTTCGAGTACGACCGTGCCGGCCCCGATGATGGCCTCGCAACCCAGCGTGACTTTGGGAATCACCGTCGCGCCGATGCCGACGAACACGCCAGGCTCGACCTTGACCCGGCCGGCGATGCGGACGCCGGGGCAGATGTGCGTCCCCTCCCCGATCATGGTCTGATGGTCGATCACGCAGCCGGTGTTGAGAATGACGGAATCGCCGATCTGGCAATTGGCGCACACGACCACGCCGGCGGCGATGACGACGTTGCGTCCGATGGTGGCGTTGTGGGCGATGGTAGCGGAGGGGTGAATCGCGGAGATCAGGCCGATGCCGCTCTGCTCGATGGTTCGGGCGAGCCCGCGCCGGGTGCCGTTATCGCCGATCGCGACGATAACTCCTTGAATATCAAGCGATTGCGCGATCTCGGTCAGGTCGTCGATGCCCCCCAGTACCGGCACACCGTCGATGCGGCGGCCGTGAATGTCCGGGTTCGAGTCGAGGAACCCGACGATCTGGTGTTGGCGCGATTGGAGCAGGATGTCCAGCACGACGCGGCCGTGACCGCCGGCGCCGAGGATCAGGACACGCGGCACGTGATGGAGTGGGAGCTGCGACATTCCACGGAGTTGTATCGGCGTCGGGATGGGCGACGCCGAACCGCGGGCGCGGGAAGGGCAAAAGCTGCGTTTGCGCGTGCGGCGCATCGTCCGATAAGTATCGCACGAAGTCCGATAACGTGCCGAGTCGTCGCGCGATGACGTTCAGTTCAGCGAGAGCGGTTCGTTCTCCGCCGGGGCGAGCGTCACGTTTTGTAGATCGCGGGGTCAAGCGTAGGGCCCGGATCGGCCGGATACGACCGCCGAGCACTCCAAGGACATGCCGTGATCGGCGCGGGATCGTGGCGCCGAGGGATAGGAAGGCTGGTCGCTCTCGCGACAGACGGCGTGTGGGTTCGGATGGAGACCGTGATTTGACATCCCCCGCTGGCGCGGACATACTGTAAGTGGATACATACACAACGTCGGTGTGGCACCGCGTGGCGATACGTTCCAGGAAGGGTGCGTGGTCGCGCGGACGTTCCCGTTTTTTTGCCGGCGCAGATCGATCTGCGCGGAGGTGTCATATCGCCAGGCCGAGCCGAATCCAGGAGAAACGCCGCGAGTTGCTTCCCGTCCTCGCCGCCACGTTCGCCGAGCTGGGGTATCGCCGCGCGACGACGGCCGAACTCGCCCGGCGCTGCGGCGTGGGGGAGAACATCCTCTATCGCATCTGGCCGGACAAGAAGCACATGTTTATCGCGGTGATCGCGTTCGTGTTCGAGCAGTCTCGGCGGATATGGGAATCCCTGCTCGAGGAGGATCGGGACGATCACTCCGGGGCGGAGCGGCTGCTGGCGTACGAGTCGCGGCACCACGGTGAATTCGGCTATTACCGCATCGTGTTTGCGGGCTGGAGCGAGATGGACGACCCGGAGATCCGCGACGCGCTGTTGAAGATGTACGCGCGGTACCACCGGCTGATTCGCCGTCAGATCGTGGCGCACCGGGCCCGGTCGGGCGCGGACGCCGGCCCCGCGCCGACACTGGCCGCCTGGGCTGTGTTGGGGTTGGGGACGATGGCGAACATCGGTCGGGAGCTGGGCGCCTTGCCCGCGGGCACGCGTCGCCGGCTGCTCGCGGAGGTGGGGGGCTGGCTGCTGGACGGTCGCACCCGCTGAGGCGTGTCGCCTTTTTGTTTGTCTGTTATGTAAGCATATGCTTACAGTAAGCGTCGTTGGCCCATTCTCGGAGGTCTCATCATGACGTCGCATCCATCCGCTGTTCGGAATCGCGCGTTTGTACTCGCCGTGACCGGCCTGTTGGCTGGTTGGTCCTGTGCCGCCGGCCAGGAGCCGGTGTCCGTCGAGGGTCGCCCGCGGCTGGCGAAGCTGCGCAAGCTCGGCACGGGGGCTGCGCTGACGATTCTGCCGGTCCTATTGCAGGAACAAGAGGGCCTGAACAAGGAGGTCGCCGATGTCGTCGGGTTGTTGCTCGAAAAGCAGGGACGCATGCG
>JALSRY010000517.1 GCA_026984555.1 Phycisphaerae bacterium | reverse complement strand
GCGTGAACACGGCCACGTCGAGGCAGGCGGTCTTGCCGGCGGCGGTGGGCAGGTCGATGCCCTCCGGCCAGGTTGCGTCGCGCAGCACGTGTTCGACGAGCATGCGCTGCCAGGGAAATGGATCGTAGCCGTGCATGGCCCTGAAAAAGTTCGGAAAATCTCGCGCAGAAAGGCTCATTGGCTCTCCTTCTCGCGCAGGGGGCGACAAAATCCGTAGCCGCGGTAGCGGCCGGCGCCGATCGCGACCGGGCCGCGTACCGGCTGGTCGAAGCGCAGGCGGACGTGGCGGTGCTGGCGCTGCGCGCCGTCCTTGCGGGCCAGTCGCGGGAATTCGTGCGAGGCGGGCGTTCCCAGGTGCGGCGAGACGGACAGGATCTCGACGGTCGCGGGACGCGGGAGCCCGATGCGCTCACATGCCTGGGCAACACTGGCGGCGGCCTGAGGCTCGGCGGCGGCGCGGTTGCGGGCCTTGGGATGTCGATCGAAAACGATGGGGGTCACGCTTCCCCAGCACCGGGCGCCACTGTCGCCGCCGGTCCACGCGGCGGACTGGAGGTTCCACGGAGGCGCTTCCCACGTCAGCTCCGCCAAGTGCCAGCGGCCCAGGCGGCCGAGTTTCAGTTCGCGCGTTTGGCGAACGAGCTTGAGCAACGTGCGGCGCTGGTCGACCGCGGTCTGGGTGGGGATGGCCAGGCCCAAGCCGAGCAGGTGTCCATCGGCGTGCTCGCGTCCGACGAAAGCCAGGGGGAAGATGGCGAGGTGGGGCTGCTCCGTGGGTTGGCCGCCGGGCTGATGGCCGCTGATCCACTCGGGTAGTGGCAGCAGGCCGGCTCGATCGGCGTTGCTGATGAGCGCTTCCCGGAAACGGCGCGCGATGGCCAGCGTGGCCGGCAGCGTGAGCCAGCGGTGGTGCGATTCGATCGGCCGGATAGCCAGCACGAGAAGTTCATCCTGCCAGATGGTGCCGGGCAGCGGGCGGCCGTCGGCGTCGGCGCGCTGGTATCCCTGCCAAGTGCCGATCGACGGGCGGATGCCGGCGTCGAAGTCGGCCGCCAGTTGATCGAACAGGCCGGGGCTACAAATCCGCAAGCGTCGTTGGGAGTTCCCGTTGCTGGGAATCCAGCGCGGCAATGCGCTGGGCGACTCGTCGGCCAGCCAGAGCTGCACCAGCGAGGAACTGTGGCCGATGCGAGTGACGCGGCGGCAGAGGCGTTGCAAGGCGTCTGCGTGCCCATTGGCCGCGGCGTGTGGCCAGATAAGGTACACGCACTCTTCGCGCGGGCGCACGCTGGGAAACGTGCGCGGCTGGCGATTGGTGCGGAATTGCGGGATCAACTGGAGAGCGTCCTGTTGGCGCTTGCTCTCGAAGTCGTTGGGGGGCACGTAGTGAGTCACGATGCCGCGGGGATCGCTCTCCGAAGCGGCGACTTCCGGGGGATCGAGTTCTTCGAGCCAGCGCAGGGCCTCAAGCTCGGCCTGCCGATGAGACTCTGTCTCCGGCGGGGCTTCGGCGTGCGCCGCGACGAGGGCCATGTACACCCGGGCCGGATGAGGCGGCCATTCGGCACGCTGGTAGTCGGCGACGTCGGTCGCGACCGCACGCCCGAGCAGGTAACGGATGCCGATCACGAGGGCCATCAGTCCGCCTCCGCACTGTCCGTCTGTTTGGCCATCAGCTCCTGGCTGCGGCACACGAGCTCGACGAGCTTCTCGGCGGGCGTCAGCGTGATCGGGTCGTCGTGCCAGGTCAGGTCCACGTTCCGGGCCTGGTCGATAGCCTCGGCCAGCAACTCTCGGGCGGCGTCCGCGTCGAGGTGGTAGCAGGCTGGCTCCGTGCCGGGTTTGTCCAGCAGCTCCCAGCGACGCGGCTCGTCAGGCCAGAGCAGGCAGCGCGAGCGCAGGTCGAGGCCCTTGGCGGCGGCCAGCTCGACGGCGCAGAGGGACAGGGCGGCCAGAACGGTCTGCGCCGCGGCGTCGCGGGCCTGCTGCTGCGGGCTGGGCTGCCAGTTGCCGTCGGCGGGGAAACGCAGGCGACGCAGGACCGGCAACGAAAGGACGGTCGTCTGCTCGGCGTATTCGATGGTAATGCCGGCGTTGTATGTGGTTGCCGTGATTGCGCCACTTCCAGGGAAGATGACGTTGCCGTGATTCACTTGCGACGGT
>JALSRY010000516.1 GCA_026984555.1 Phycisphaerae bacterium | reverse complement strand
CGGCAACGGCTGGGACCAGGTCGCCTGGAGCTGGACCTTCGACAGCAATGGCGGCGAACGCGACGCCCTCGTCGTCGAAGCGCGGCTGTACACCGGCAGCGACCCGACCGACTACTGGATCGATGATGTCGAGGTCACGACCAGCTCCGGCACCGCGCAGATCCACTTCGCGCCCGAACCCGCCAGCCTCGTGCTGCTGGTTCTCGGCGGCCTCGTGGTCGCTCGTCGGCGCTAACCCGCAAGCATCCGCGCCCGGTCTCGGCTGATCGGCCCGGCGGGCGCAACCAGTGATGTGCGGGGCGGAATCGCAAGCGCGATTTCGCCCCGTTTGTGCGCGCTGACACGATCCGCGCTGCCAGACGCACCGACAGCTACCCCACCGGGACGATTCCACCCGCCGGATCGGACCACCCGACGAGCCGGAATCCTGTGGTAATTCGCAGTAGCACATGGTAGGATCGAAGTGTCGAGTGATGCCGCCGGTCGATGCGGGGATCGATGGGCGGAAAGTGCTCGCGTTCGTCCGGCTTGCCCCTGCACGTCGCCAACGCCGGTCGTGAGGCGGGCGATGGGTCACATCTGCACAAGGGGAAGTCTCATGAATCGCAGCAAATGGATAGCGGGCGCCGTTGTGATCGCGCTGTGCGCTTCCGCCCTCGCGGGCGACACGATCTATGTCGATCTCTCGGGGATCGACACGATCGTCACCGATCCGCCGCTGACGCAGCAGCAAAAAGACGATCTCAAGTCCATGATCCTCGCGGACATCAACGCCAACTTCGCCGTCGCCGGCGTTGATATCACCGTCACCACCGATCCCAACGCCGAAGCCGACCGCACCGTCCGTCTCCATCCGCAAATCGGATCGGAAACCGACGCCCAGGGCGGAACGAGCTATTTTTACGGCGTGTGGTACGACGGCAGCCGGGAATGCGACGTCTATCTCGGGAACTTCTTCAACCGCCACGGCGATGACTACAAGACCAACGGCCAGTGGGATATCGACAAACTGCGCAAAGGCATCGGCCGCACCGCCGCCCACGAAGTCGCCCACTCCTACAGTGTGGGACACAATCGCGACACCACGTTTCCCACCAAGATGACCGAAGGCGGGCTGGTCGAGTCGTCCACCCGCGCCAACACCGAGTGGATCTTCGACGGCCACAGCGCCGAGGTCATGCGCAACAACCTCGGACACCCTCCGTGCCAGACCGCGGCCGACTACGACGAGGATTTCATCGAACCCGTCTACTGGAATGCGCCGCTGTTCCCCAACCCCGACTACGACCCCAACGATCCCAACAGCTCGCCGTACAACGACCTCGACGAGTGGGGAGACTTCGACGCCCTGCTCGCAATCGACGGGCCGATGGCCACACTCTTCGATCTGGGCTGGTACGGCGTCGATACCGACGGCGGACTCGCCGACGGCGACCCCGATTTCGATTTCATCTACAAGGCGTCGATGGCCGAGCCCGAACCGCCCGAGCTTCTGACGTTCTTCGAAATCGCTCACGCCAGTGCGCAATTCCTCCTGCGCGGACGCGAGGGCAGCGGTTTCGACGGCCAGTGGTACCCGATGAGCGACGCGATGGTGACGCTCGCCGATCCGGTCACCACGCCCGCCGGCGACCAGGTCTACCGCTTCATCTCGATCGACTGGGACATCGACGGAGACGCGACGCCCGACGTCAGCGTCACGCTCGACAGCGACATGCTCTACCCGTTCGGCGCCGAGTACAACGGTTGGCGCCTGCGACACATCGACTGCGTCGGCGACCTCAACGCCGACCTGACCATCGATCTCGCCGATCTGGCCGTCCTGCTGGCCAACTACAACGTCGCCTTCGGCGCCCGCTACGATGACGGCGATCTCGACGGCGATCGCGATGTCGATCTCGCCGATCTCGCCACCATGCTCGCCGTCTACGGTACCGATTGCCCCCCGCCACCCTACGTCATCCCGCCCGGCGATGATTGCTTCCACACGCCCTGCGACGGGGCCACCTTCGCCGACTTCGCCGACGATCCCATCCCCGCCGACTTCTTCGCCCCCGGCTCGGAGACATTCACCGGCGACATCACTTTCGGCAGCCCTTCCGGAGCACCGGCGGACACGATCTTGCATCGCACCGCTGAGCTGCGTCTGGTCCCCGATTCCCCCGTC
>JALSRY010000515.1 GCA_026984555.1 Phycisphaerae bacterium | reverse complement strand
CGTGCGACGCGAGCCGCTTGAGCAGGTCGGGCCAGCGGCGCAGGTCCGCCAGGTCGCGGGTGTCCTGGTCGCTCCGCGCGACCAGCGCCCGGAGTTCGGTGAGATAATCGACGAGCTGGTTGTTGGAGCCCAGCGCGTCGGGTGCCAGCCGCACCACCGCCGGCGTCTGCCGCGGCGGCGGCGGGTTGGCCTCGTCGATGACGATCAGGTGCAGGTCGGCGTAGTGTTTGAGCGGATCGGTTCCCTCGGGCAGGCGCAACTGCTCCCGCACCTGGGCGATGCTCTTGTCGAACGCGCGGACCAGCTCGTCGCGGCCGGCGTGCAAGGCTTCGTACACGGTCGCCTGCGGACTGGCTTGCTCGTCCGGCGCGCCTTCGTGCAGGGCGTCGTAGATGAGGTCGAATTCCGCGTCCCACTGCTTGCGGAAGAAGTCCCGCAGCCCGGCGAGCCGCAGGATGTGGTGTTCGGGCGTTTCCGGCGGAGGGTTGTTCGAGAGAAACTGCCGCAGGTCGTGCCACGCTTCGTACAGGCTGCCGGGCGCGCTGACGTCGAGCTCGGGATCGGGCAGATACTTGACGCCCTTGGTAAGCGTCAGGAACCGTGTCACCGTTTCGTCGTAGGCGCTGTCGCCGGCGAATCCACCGGCCAGGGAGAGCGTCTCGCCGTAGCGGGCCGCGAGCGTGTGGAAGTGGTCGGCGAAGTCGGCCCAGTAGCGCATCATGGCGTTGGCCTGGTCCCCCGAGAGCTGGGTGACGGGGATCCAACTGTCCGCGAGTTGCGCGACGGCCGACGCGATCCGCCGCGTGGCCGCCGAGGCGTCGAAGTGGAGGGCCTCGGTGAGGATTTCGCGTGCGAACGAGCGGGGCTCGCCGGCGAGCGTGGCCAGCGCGTGTTCGAACTCGGTGGCAGCGGCCTTGCGCTGGTCGGGCTCGAGATGCACGAAATCGAGAAGCGTTTCGAACTGGGTGCGGCGCAGTGCCGCTTCCTGCTTGTCCAACGGGGCCAGATCGACCTGCCCGACGGCGTCGGCGTACCAGCGCGTGTAGGTGGCGAGCGTCTTGAGGTAACGCTTGCGGGCCTCGGGCTGCTCCCGCGGCGGGACGGGCGCTTCGTCGAGCCGGCGTTCGAACTCGGTGAGGATCGGCCGGACGATACAGTCGAGGGTGAACCGGGCGTGCACGGTTCCGACATGGGCCTCGGGGACGTGAATGTCCCCGCCGATGAACAGCAGCCGGGCATACAGCGCGGCCGAGGGCGTCTGGTACGCGCGGTAATGATGCCAGAGGGCTCCGGCCGTCTTGAGGTTGGTGGGCAGGTCGGCGAACCGGGCGTCGCCACGCTGGACGGCTTCGGCGGCGCGTTTGCAGTCCTCGCGCGGGGCGGTCAGCAGCTTGCTGACGCCCGTCGAGCCGATCGCGAACAGGGCGATCATCAGGAGAACCATGGCGGCGGAGCCGAACCAGACCAGGCGGCGCATCCGTTTGTTGAGCGAGACGTGCTTGGCGCTGCGGAAGACCAGGCCGTGCTCGGGGAAGACTTTTCTGGCGTAGAAGTCGTGGATGAAGAAGGCCTTGGAATCGACGGCCCGCGTCGGCTGTTCGGGCAGGTTCACGCCGGCCTTGGCTCGGGCGAAGACGTCGAAAATCGGGGCGCCTTCCTGGACGGCGGAGGTGAAATAGAACCCGCGGAAGAAAGGCGGTTCGAGCAGCGGGCTTTTCTGGAAGATCGTGGAAACGTAGTCGCCCAGCGGCTCGCGCAGTTGGCGGAACGCTTCCGGGAAGGTGACGATCAGGCCGAGCTCGTCCTCGGTGGCCTTGCGCTGGAGGTAGCGCATCTCCCAGTTACGCAGCCGGCGGTACACCTGGTCGAATGTGTCGGGGAAATCGTCCGGGTCGTAGGGTTCCTGGAATTCGCCCGGGCGCGACCAGCCGAACATCTGGTTGCGTTGCTGGAGATCGACGCGGATTTCCTCGAAGAACTCGCTGAACCCGCCGACCAGGTCCATCTTGGTGACCAGCACGAACGTGGGGAAGCGCACGCCGAGCTGCTGGTGCACCTGGCGCAAGCGGTCGCGCAGGACGGCGGCTTTCTGGGCGCGTTCTTCGGACGTGTCGCGCAACAAGCGGTCGGCGGGGATGGCGATGATGACCCCGTTGATCGGGCAACGTTGGCGGTGTTGCTTGAGCAGCTTGAGGAAATACTCCCACTCGACCTTGTCGGTGGTGCCCTCTTCCTGGAAGGCGATGCGGCCGGCGGTATCGAGGATGACGGCCTCGTTGGTGAACCACCAGTTGTAGTTGCGCGTGCCGCCGAAGCCGGGGACTTCATCCTTGCCCAGCGGGAAGTCGAGGCCGGAGTGGATCAGGCTGGCGGTCTTGCCGCAGCCGGGTTCGCCCAGGAGTACGAACCAGGGCAAGCGGTAGACGCTCAGGCCGTTGGTCTTGAGCTCGGCGAGCTTGGCCCGGAACTTCTCGCGGTAGATTTGTTCCTGCTCGGCGATGTCGCCGCGGGTCGGCCCTTGCGATTCGAGCGCGTCGCTCAGCTCGGAGGACTTGCGGGAGAAGAACAGCCGGCGGACGGCCCAGAAGATCAGGTAGAGCACGATCCCGACGCCGAAGATGACGAGCATCCAGATCATGCCCTGTTTGCTGCGCAGGCCGGGCAGCAGGCGGAACAGGATCGCGGCGAGCGAGCCGAAGCCCAGCAGTGCGAGCATCACGCCCACCGCCGGCGGCAGCTTGAAGAACTTCATCAGGACGGAATTGACACTCATCGTCGCCATGGGGTACGTCTCCGACGTTGGTTCGTTTGCCCGCCGGGCGCTGTGCCGCGGCTCAGGAGGCGGCGGCGTCCGCCGGCGCGGAGGCGGGGACGGGCGCGTTGCGGGCGTTTTGTTCGAGTTCGCCGACGGTTTGGCGCCAGTAGAGCCAGGTTCCGCCGAAATACAGGGCCACGAGCAGCGCCACGGCGACCAGCACGTACATCAGGCGTGTGACCGGTTCGTAATTGGGGTCGAGCACGACCGTGTGCTGCTCGGCTTCGGGAAAGAGTTTCTTGGCGCGCGTTTGGGCGTAGGCGGGCAGCTTGGCGAAGACGTGCCCCTTGTATTCCCGCCACGCGTCGAGGTCGAGCGCGTACTTGCCTTTGAAGCCGGTCTGCATCGCGACGTAGTAGACCATGACGATCTCGACCATCGCGTCGTAGTCCTGGCGTTCGTGGCGTTCGGCCAGTTCGAGTTCGTGCAGGGCCTCGTCGCACTCGGTGTAGAAGTTTTCGCCGCCCAGTGCTTCGGGGTGGCCCAGCAGCGCGACTTCGAGGCACTCGTCGGCCCAGCGGTCCCGCCAGGGCCAGTTGCAATTGAGGATCATCACTTCGTCGATGAGGTAGACGAGGGGGATGCGCGCCTTGGTCCAGTGGTCCCAGAGGCCGGGTTCGGCGTGGCTGCGCTGGTCGAGATCGTTGAGCAACGAGAGCGTCTCGGCGCGGGTGTTCTCGTAGCTCACGTCTTCGCCGGCGGCCACCCGCCGCTGGAACGCCACCAGGTAGAGCACCACCTCCACCGCGAGGTCATATACCGAAAGCGCCACCGGGTCTTTCCTCCTTAGCCGCGCAGCTTCACGACGAACAGCGAGAGTTTCAGGTTATCGAGCTTGGGCATGTCGGCCGGGGGCAGGGCGATGAAGATGCCGCGTTCGGTTTCGCAATGCTCCCAGTACGGCGCCGTCCGCGAGACGCGGAAATAGTGCTGGTCCGCGCTCTTGGGCAGGTTGGGAACCGTCCCCGCGCTGCGGAACTCCAGCCCCGGCAAGCGGCGCCGGTAGACCTCGAGCGCGTCGCGCGGCGAGGCCAGCTTGAAGTTGATCGACTTGAACAACGCCAGGATCTCGTCGGCCTGCATCGGCCCGCGGATGCCCAGGTAGATTTCGTGGTTGGGCGTGAACCACTCGTAGTCCAGCTCCACACCGTAGCCGTCGTCGCGCTTCTCGAACGGCCGTTCGATGTAGTCGCGCGGCAACATGCCGTCCACGAGCGCCCGCAAGTAGCGGATCAGCTCGTCGAAAACCGGGCCGCTGTCGTCGTGCTCGTAGGCCGGCAGCTCGCGCGGGCGGCGGAGGTCGTCCCACAACGCCACGCGACCGATCGCCGAGCACAAGAGGCGGTAGAGGTCGAACGGGTGGAGCTCGGGGGTGTGCGCGAACACGCCGAACCGCACGGTCAGCTCGTTGAGCGCGGCGAGCTTGACGAGCTGCTCGACGTCGCCGGGGCTGCCGGTCGCGAAGGTCAGGGCGCGTTCGGCCGCGTCTCCGCCGAGTTGCTCGGCCCGCGAGCGGATGTCGTTGAACAGCGCGTTGACGCCGGCACACAACGGTTCCCACGCGCCCATGCGCAGCAGCGGGGGCACGACGTTGGGGACCAGTCGGGGGCCGGCGGCGGAGCGTTCGACCCGGCCGAGCCGCACGCAACTGAACCCGCTGCGGTCCTCGTTGCCGAGGAATACGGCGGCGCGCATACGGCGGATCTCGATCGCCTGGGGGTTCTCGCCGGTGTTTTCGTCGTAACGCTCGGTGAGGTCGATTTCGAAACGGGGCGTGCGCCCGGCGAGGTCTTCGCCGGGCTTGCGCACGTTGGCGCGGACGGCCTGCAGCTCGGGGACGCCGAGGAACACGTCGAGCGGCCCGGCGGCCTGGTCGAACTCTTTCTTGAAATCGCGGGGGTCGAGCGAGCAGTTTTCGGGGATCTTGACCCACGTGCCGTCGCGCAGCAGCAGTTCGCAGGAGCGCACCTCGATCACGTGGTTTTCCGCCGCCTCGGCCGCCAAATCGAGTGCGAGAAAGCCCCAGCCAAACGGCTGCGCCGCGTCGAGCATCGCGCCGCGGAGCGTGTCGACCTGCCGAAAGGCCGCCTGGAAATGGTGTGGCCTGAGGAATTGTCCTTCCGACCAATGCACTTCCGGCCAGAATCTCATCGTTGCTTCCCTGCGTACAAGGCGTTTGGCGAACCGGGCCCGTCCGAATCGCCACGTGACTGTTGAACCACCGCATTCTAACGCGGCGCGCACGCCGGCGCCAGTACGAAAAACACAAACTTGGCCGCCACGGGCGGGGATCTTTCCCGCGGTCCGACCCGGCCCCGCGCCTCGCGGGCGACCGCCGGCACCCCGAAGGAGGAGCTGCTTTCGGCGGGGCCGTACATCCGGCGCGGTTGACCCGCCTCGGGCTGGTCGGATAGCCTGCGCGGTGTGAATACGATCCAGGCCACAAGACCGGCGGACGGCTCGGCGACGCCTTGGCCCGAGCGGCTCTCGCAATTGGCGGTGGCGGCGTTGCTGTGGGCGGCGTTGCACTTCGTCATCGACCCGGCGGTGTTGAGCCGCGGCATGGACCGGCCGGTGACGGTGCTCGTCGGTGCGGGCGGGTTCCTGGCCGCCGTCGCGGTTGGGGTGTTGCTCGTGGCGGCCGCGTGGGTCGCCGAGGCGGTGTCGCGCGTACACGACGGCACGAGTGGCTTGCTGGTGGTCGGGCTGGCACTGGCGGGGTGGAGCTGGACCGGGGGGACGATGGACGATTGGCTCATCCGGGTCAACCCCGTCGTCGGTCCGGGCAGCGCCCGGGCGTACTGGCCGCTGTTGCCCGAACATCTCTACTGGGCCGTCGTGCTGACGGCGGTGCTGCTGGTGGGGACGTGGTGGCAGGGCCGGCGAACGGACACGCCCGGCGGCTGGCGTGGGCGACTCGGCCTGGGGCGGCACTCGGCCGGTTTTCGTGACGAGATCACGGCGTTGCTGATCAACCTGGTCGTCGCCGGTACGTTGATGTTCATACTCACCGGCCCGCGCATCGGTCACACGTACCGTGGCCAGGTTTACTTCGCGGTCGCCGTCGCGTTTGCGCTGGGTACGATCGTCGGTGGCAAGATCAGTGGGGTTCGCGGGTTGGTGTGGTACCTCGCCGGTCCGGTGCTGTTGGGGGTCGGCGGGGTGGCGTTGGCGGCGGCCCGGCCGGTGTTGCCCGGGGTGTACGACCACATCAATGTCATTCCCGCGTGGGGGCTCGTGCGCCCGCTGCCGATCGAGTTGGCCGGCGTCGGTGCTTTCGCGATTGTGCTGTCCCTGCGGGCGGCCGCTCGGTTATCATCTGAGGAGAGCCGGGACTAGAGGATGGACGTTGCCGATGGATCTCCGATTGCGCCGTAACCGGAGAGAAACCTACGAGGAGCTGCGGGCCCGCATGATCGCGGAGACATCCGCGTTCTTGACCGAACTCCTGCGGCATCCCGAGCTTGCCGTGCGCATTCCCGTCATTCCGGCGAGCACCGACCGCTTTCCACCTTCGTTCGCCGCTTCGTTCTGGCAACCGGTCTTGCTCGACTGATGTCCCTGGGTATGAAAACCAATATCGACGGGCGGGGGCGGCTGATCCGCGCGGCGTCCGGGGTGTTGTTCCTGCTGATCGCGGCGGTGGTGTTGTTCCGCGGGCTGCACGTTGGCGGAGCGTTGCTGCGCTGGGGTGTAGGCCTGATGGCCGCGGCGGTCGGGGGGTTCCAGGTGTTCGAAGCGGTGACGGGCTGGTGCGTCGTGCGGGCGCTGGGCGGAAAGACGCCGCTTTGACGAGCCCCGCCCCCCCTACTCGCTCGCGGGCGGGTCCGGGGGAGGGTCGGCGGCACGCAGCGTCAGCTCTTCGCCGCGCAACAGCCGGACGATGTTCGCCCGGTGGCGCACGACGATCATGCCGCCGAGCAGAATCGCGACCACGCCGAGCGGCCAGCAGACGGTGAGCGTCGCCTGCTCGTCAAGACCCACGTAGATGAAGAACGCCGCGGGAAACACGACGGCGATCGTCAGCGACCCGAGTGAGACGAGCCCGGTCGAGAAGCGCACCAGGGCGTAGAGCATCAGGGCCGCGATCATCGCGACGGTATAGTAGGGATACAGGCCCAGCGCCACCCCGACGGTCGTGGCGACGCCTTTGCCGCCGCGGAATCTCAGGTAGACCGGCAGCATGTGGCCGAGCACCGCCGCCACGCCGACGAGAATCCAGCGCGCCAGCATGCCACTGTCGATCGGGTCACGGACGAGCAGGTGTCCGGCGATGATCGTCGGGACGAGTCCCTTGAGTACGTCGAGCACGAGGCAGATCAGGCCCCATCTGCGTCCGACGACGCGGCCGGTGTTGGTCGCCCCGATATTGCGGCTGCCGTGCGCGCGGATGTCCACACCGTGAGCTTTGCCGATCAGAAAGCCGAACGGAATCGCCCCGAGCAGGTATGCGCCGAGAAGCAACAGTGGAAAAACCATGACAGCTCCAGTGGTGCGGCGTCGGGCGGTGAGGGCCGGCGACCCGCCTCCACAGCGTGCAAAGCGTAGCCGTGCCCGTCGCGGGGCGTCAACCGCTGGCCGGCTCCGGCTCGTGACCGCGTGCGCCTTCCGTAGGGCTGGGGACGGTCACCCCGGGCCGGCGGGCGCCTCCGGCGGCGCTCACGACTGATCGCGGCCGGGCCGGCCCCACCGTTTTCGCAGCGCGGCGATGTGGCTGGGGGTCGTCCCGCAGCAGCCGCCGACGATACGCGCGCCGAGATCGACCCAGCCCGAGGCGATGGCTGCATACCGCGCCGGCGTCAGGTGCTCGGTGGACCTCCAACCGGGGATCGGCCGGGCGTTGTTGATGTGCGCGTACGCCACCAGCGGCCGGCGGGTCGTCGCCCGCAGCCGGGGCAGCAAGGCCGACAGCCCGCCGGGCGGAATGCAGTTGAGCCCGATCGCGAGCGGCTCTTGCGGTTCGATCGCGGCGACGGCGGCGTGGAGCGGTTCGCCCGAGAGCAGCGCGCCCGTCTCGCGCAGTACCAATGAAATGACGAAAGGAAAACCCGCGGCGCGGGCGGCGGCGGTGGCGGCGCGGGCTTCCCGGATCGTGCCGATCGTCTCGATCCAGATCAGGTCCGGTGACGCGGGGGCGAGCCACTGGATCAGCCGGTCGTGCTCGCGCGCCAGCGTGGGCTCGTCGGGGGCGTGTTCGGGCTGGTAACAGTCCTCGACCGGGGCGACGCTCGCCGCCACGAGCACGGGACGGTGGCGGGCGTTCGCTGCCGCCTCGCGGGCCAGGGTTACAGCGAGGCGGTTCAACTCGGGGCCGCGCGTGTCGATCCCGGCGCAGCGCAGCGCCCGCGGGCCGGTGCGAAAGGTGTTGGCGACGAGGATGTCCGCGCCGGCGGCGACGTAATCGGCGTGTATGCGGGCGACGACGTCCGGGTGATCAAGCAACGCCGCCGCGGACCACAACGGGGGCGGCGTCGCGACGCCCCGACGTTCGAGCTCGGTTCCGGTGGCCCCGTCGAGCAGGAGCGGGGGGCCGTGGCGCAGTCGGTCGCAAAACCATGTCGGCAAGACCACGTCGTCGCTCCGGAGATTCGGGCCGGTGTCAGCGAAGGCCCGCGTCCATTATCATACGCCCGCCGTCGATCGTCGGCGAACCACGGGTGCATCATGAGCCAGAGCATTTTGATACGCGGCGGACGGGTGATCGATCCGTCGCAGGAAATCGACGAAGTTCTCGATGTGCGGATCACGGGCGGGGCGATTGCGGCGATCGGCAAGGCCGCCCAGGGCGACGCGGACGAGACGATCGAGGCCGGCGGCCGGCTGGTTGTGCCCGGCCTGATCGACATGCACGTCCACTTGCGGGAGCCGGGCTTCGAGGACAAGGAAACGATCGAGTCGGGGACGGCGGCGGCGGTCGCGGGCGGTTTTTCGGCCGTCGCGTGCATGCCCAACACCGAGCCGCCGCTGCACAGTGATGCCCAGATCGAGTTCGTGCTGCGCCAGGCGGAGCGGGTGGCCCACTGCCGCGTCTATCCGATCGGGGCGATCACCAAGGACCGGGCCGGCCGGGAGCTGGCGGAAATCGGACTGATGGTACGGGCGGGGGCGGTGGCGCTGAGCGACGACGGCGCGGGAATCGCCGATGCGGGGGTCTGCCTGCGGGCGATGCGTTACGTGGCGCAGTTCGGGCGGCTGTTCGTGCAGCATTGCGAAGAACCGAGCCTCTCCGGTGGCGTGATGAACGCGGGGGTGACGGCGACGCGGCTGGGGCTTCCGGGCATGCCCGCGATTGCCGAGGTGGTGATGGCCCAACGCGATATCACACTGGCCCGGGCGGCGGGTGTGCGCTACCACGTGGCCCACGTCAGCAGCGCCCAGACCGTGGAACTGGTTCGCCGGGCCAAGGCCGAGGGAGCGAACGTGACGGCCGAGGTGTGCCCGCACCACCTGCTGTTGACCGAGGAGTGCTGCGCCGCGTACGACACGAACTACAAGATGAGCCCCCCGTTGCGCACCCAAGCCGACGTCGAGGCCTGTCGAGCGGGTGTCGCCGACGGCACCATCGACTGCCTCGTCACCGACCACGCGCCGCATACGCATTCCGAGAAGGAGCTGGGGTTTCTCGACGCGCCGTTCGGAATCGTGGGGCTGGAGACGGCGTTGGGGTTGTTCATCCGGGCACTGGTCGAACCGGGCCTGATCGGCTGGCCCGAGCTGATCCGGGCCATGTCCACGCGGCCGGCGCAGTTGCTCGGCGTGGCCGGGGGCACGCTGCGCCCGGGCTCGCCCGCGGACGTGACCATCATCGACCCCGAGGCCGAGTGGCGCGTCGATGCCGAGCGCATGCGCTCCCGGGGTCGCAACACGCCGTTTGACGGGTGGACGTTGCGCGGCCGGGCGGAGGCCACGATCGTCGGCGGCGTGGTGCGCTATCGGGCGACCGAGGCGTAGGCGGAATCGCTGCCCGGAGTGGACCACGATCGGCCGGGCGTGGTGATCTGGGTGGGGCTACTCGATGTATCCCAACGCCTGCAAGTGCTGCTCGACGCGGCGTTGTTCCTCGGGGGAGAGGGCGATTTCGTCGAGCGGACCGGCGCCGTCGGCCGGCACGAACGAATCGGCCAGCGCACGCAGCTCGGCACACCGCTCGGGCTGCTCGGCGGCGAGGTTGCGGGTCTCGCCGGGATCGCGGCACAAGTCGTAAAGCTCCTGGGGCAGCTCGTCGTTTTCCGGACCGTAGGTGTACTTGTACTGCTCGGTGCGCACACCGCGCAGCTCGAGATCCGCGGGCGTTCCGGAAACCGAGACGAACGCCGGGGCGGGCGCCCAGGCCGGATCGCCCTCGATCAGCGGGCGCAGCGAGCGACCGTCGGCATGCTCCCACGCGCCGGGCTCGATGCCGAGCAGGTCGAGCACGGTGGGCAGAATATCGGGTTGGCGGACC
>JALSRY010000514.1 GCA_026984555.1 Phycisphaerae bacterium | reverse complement strand
ATCGTGCGCTGGCCGGGGGTGACCCGGCCGGGTACGACCACGGCGGCCCTCGTCCAGAACATCGACTTCGCCCCGACCATTCTCGAAATCGCCGGCACGCGCGTGCCGGCGGAGATGCAGGGCCGCAGCCTCGTACCGATCCTGCGTGGTCGCGTTCCGGCCGACTGGCGTACGTCGACTTATTACCGCTACTGGGAATACCCCAACGAGCACGGCGTCTATCCGCATTACGGTGTCCGCACCCAGCGTCACAAGCTGATCTACTACCACACGCTCGGGGAATGGGAACTGTTCGATCTCGCGAAAGACCCGCACGAAATGCACAGCGTCTACGACGATCCCGCGTATGCGGGCCTGGTTGCGAGCCTCAAGGCCGAGCTTGGTCGCCTGCGGAAGCTGTACCGCGACGAGACCTGAAACCGCGCGCATACTCGGGCGCGCAGCGAAGACGCCGGCGTGAGCCGCTCGCCGAAACAGCCGGCCCTCAGGTTCGGTCCGTGGCGGAAACGAACCCGCAACCTGGGGGATCACGCCTGGCCGCTTGGGGCGGCGCTCGGCCCGACCGGGTGAACGCGGCGTGACGGAACCAGCGGGGCGCGTTAGGCTTCGCATCCGAACCGGTCGCGGCCCCGCCGCTCCGGCGAACTATGTTCCGGCGGCCGGCGACTTGGGGATGTTGCCGCCGGGTGTCCCAGTGGTTTCTCTCGGCCAGGTAACCGGGAACGGCTATGTCGAGCATGTCGAAAGACGGTACGCGATTCGAGTTTCGCACCGGGGAGCGAGCCAGCGCGGGGAGCGTGCTGATCGTCCCGTTGGCCACCCAGCCCAAGCCGGCGATGCAGCTTGTCAGCCGGGTGGATGCGCTCTGTGACGACGCCGTCTCGGAGTTGCTCGCCGTCGGCGCCGCGGGCCGCGACATCGGCACGCTGGCCCATACTACCCGCAGCGGTCTTTATCGCCGCATCGTGGTTGTCAACCTCGGGCAGGCCAAGCAGTGCACGGCACATCGAATTCGCAAGGCCGCCGGGTGCTGCGCCCGTTGGCTCATCGGCGAGCGGATTCGGACGGCGACGCTTTGGATCGACGGGTTGTTTTCCGACATCGTCGAGCGGCCGGTGTCCGAGTGGGCTTGTGGGACGGCGCTGGCGGGGTTCCGGTTCGCGCCTTATCGGACCGGCGACGGCGATAAACCCGCCAAGGTGCGGATCAACGTCGCCTCGAGCGACCGGGCGTACCTGACCGCCAAAATGCCCCTCATCCGTGAAGCGGTGCGGCTGGCCGAAGCGGTCAACTACGCCCGCTTCCTGGCTCACCAGCCCGCCAATGTCATCAATCCGCAGACGCTCGCGACCGAGGCCCGCCGACTCGCCCGCACCAGCAAGCTCAGGTGTACCGTGCTCGACGTGGCCGCGATCAAACGCATGGGGATGGGCGGACTGATGGCCGTTGGCGGCGGCGCGCAGCACAAGCCCTGCCTGATCCGGCTCGACTACCGCGGCGCACCACGCTCCCGGGCCAACACCGTCCTCGTCGGAAAGGCCGTCACCTTCGACACCGGCGGCTACTCGCTCAAGACCCCCGGCGGCATGGAAACCATGAAGTTCGACAAGTGCGGCGGCGCGACCGTCATGGGCATCATGCGAGCCGTCGCCGACCTCAAGCTGCGTGCCAATGTCGTCGGGCTGATCGCGGCGGCCGAAAACATGGTCTCGGCCCAATCCTACCGCCCCGGCGACATTCTCACGATGGCCAGCGGCAAGACCGTCGAGGTGACCAACACCGATGCCGAAGGGCGGCTCGTCCTCGCCGACGCGCTCTGGTATGCCCAGAAGCACTGCAAACCCACCGCGCTGGTCGATTTCGCCACGCTCACCGGGGGGGTGGTCACGGCCCTGGGCAAGGCCGCCGCCGGTCTGATGAGCAACGACGACGAGCTTTCCGCGGCCCTGGGCGAGTCGGGCCGGCGCACGCACGAGCGCTTGTGGCGGCTCCCGTTGTGGGACGACTATCGCGAGCTCATCAAGGCCCAGGACGCCGACATCCAGAACGCCGGCACCAAACGTCACGCCCACCCCATTGTCGGCGGTATCTTCCTCAAGGAATTCGTCTCCGACGGGGTTCCCTGGGCGCACATCGATATCGCCGGGCCGGCCACCGACGATGCGGGCAGGCACGCCACGGGCTTCGGC
>JALSRY010000513.1 GCA_026984555.1 Phycisphaerae bacterium | reverse complement strand
GGACCGTCTTGCCGCGTTCAAAGCCGATCACCCAGATTTTTCCGTCCCGGCGGGTCTGGACCTCGCAGGTCTCCGACAACGCGTTCACCACGCTCACGCCGACCCCGTGCAGCCCTCCCGAAACCTTGTACGAGTCACGGTCGAACTTCGCCCCGGCGCCGAGCTTCGTGAGGCACAGCTCGAGCGCGGACATGCCGTATTCTTCCTTGATCCCGACGGGAAACCCTCGGCCGTCGTCCTCCACGCTGACGCTGCCGTCCGCCTTGATCGTGACGACGATGTTCTTGCACACCCCCGCCATCGCCTCGTCGATGGCATTGTCGACCACCTCGTACACGAGGTGGTGCAAGCCGTACACGCTCGTATCGCCGATGTACATCCCCGGACGTTTGCGAACGTGCTCGGTGCCTTCGAGCACCTGCACCTTGCTCTCGTCGTAGTTCTGCGCGGATGGCGGGGGCGTCACGGCGGCCTCATTCTCCCTCGGCGGGGATATCTCCGTTTGCATGTTCACTACCCTGTCTGATACGCGTGACCCTGATCCGTGCCAGGTCGGGAACCTTGCGCGCCAGGTCACGCAGGAGCCGCGGCGTCTGCCGCCGCAGGCGTTCCCGGGCAACCGGGTCCGACGCCACGAGCCAGAGCGTCCCGTTCGCGAACGCCGCCACCTCCGCCGAGGCGGCCGTGTCCGCGGAGACGACCGCGGCGAGCGCTCGCCGAGCCTGCTCGCGACGTTTCACACTGCGCGCCGCGCTCCGGAGCAGCGCATCCGGGGCACCACTGTCGAACAGCGGTTCCGCGACCTTGCGGCGACGGTTGGCGAGCAGTTGCTGGTACTGGCGTCCGTTCATGGGCGGCGTCTGGGTGGGCATCACTGCGCGAGCGACACGGGCATGACCACGTAAAGAAACTCCTCGCGGTCGCCGCCGCTGAGTACCCCGGGGCGGAACGCCTCGTGCAACTCGAAAACGATTTCCTCGTAAGGCACCACGCGCAAGGCGTCGCTCAGGAAGGCCGGGTTGAAGCCGATCGCCAGGGCCTTGCCCTCGTATGCGATCGGGATTTCGACGCGGGCGTCGCCCTCTTCGGGCGTCTGCGACGTGATGACCAGCTTCCCCTCCTCGAACGCCAGCTTCACCGCGCGGGAGTCTTCCGTCGTCAACACCGCCGCGCGGCGAACCGCGGCCAGAAACACATCGCGCCCGATCCGCGCGACCTTGTCGTGCTCCGTGGGAATCACCTCTTCGTATTTCGGGAAGTTCCCTTCGACCAGCACCGAAGACAACACGCGCTGCCCGCTCCGCAGCAGCACCTGGTTCGGCATGAACTTGACTTCGACCTTGTCTTCCTCGTCCTCGATCGCGACGAATACCCGCTCGAACACGCTCATCGCCTTCGCGGGCAGAATCGCCTCGAAGTCGCCACCCGAGCCATCCCCCAGCTTGTCCCCCGCCCGGGCCAGTCGCCGCCCGTCCGTCGCCACCACGAAAAACTGATTCTCACGCTTCTGCCACAACACGCCGTTGATCGCATAGCGACTCGATTCGCGAGCGGCGGCGTACAACGTCAGACTCACCATGCGGCGGAGATCGGCCCCCCCGATCACCAGGTCCGCTTCTTCCTTGAGAACCGGAACACTCGGGAAATCCTCCGCCTCTGTGACGAACAGGCGGATTTCGCTGCCTTCTCCGCGAATCGTGCAGTAACGATCGTCCGCCTCGAGCGAGATTTCCACCTCGGGCATCTCACGCACCACCGGGATCAGTCGGTCGGCCCGAACGACCACGTCGGTCGGCTTCTTCATCGACAGCACCGGAACCTCCAGGTGCAGGCCAACCTCCCCGTCCGTCGCCGAAAGCTCGATGTGATCTTCAAAGCTCGCTAGCTTCACGCACTTGAAAATCTCTCGCGTGGTGCGCCCGCTCGTCAACGCGGATACCGCGTTCAGCGCGTCCTGGAACTCCTGGCGTGGCAATATCGCTCTCATAGGCTGTCGTTTCCGATGTCCTGATGCCGTCTGGTTTGCCAAATCGCTCGTTCACACGCCCGACGCGACAACGGTCGGCGAAACCGCCACCCCTGCGCCGCCGAAACGAGCCCATACTGGCCCCGATTTATACCCCCAAACCGCCCGCTTCGCTACCACACCACCGCGGCCACCGCTGCCACCTCGGCTCCCGCTGCCACCTCG
>JALSRY010000512.1 GCA_026984555.1 Phycisphaerae bacterium | reverse complement strand
GAGGGCGGCGCCGATCACGAAGACGAGCGAGTGCCGCTGGAAACTGGGTGTGAAACTCCTGCGTGGGCGGGGCGCGACGATTCGCGGAGGCGGTGCGTCGGAGCCGGCCGGCGGCGCGTGCTCGACGATGCGCAGGTTTTCGTTGAAGAAGATGAAGACGAGCACGGCGCCCGAGACGATGCCCGCGCTGACGGCGAACTCGATCCACGTGGGGAAGTAGGGCATGTCCTGCGGGCGGGCGAACGCGATGATGCACGTGTCGAAGCGGTAGCCGACGATGCCGGTCACCGCCATCGCGCAGCAGGTCGCCAGCCCGGCGACGCTGTGGCGCACGCGCGGGATCGCCAGCAGGGCGGCGGGGATGGCGGCGCTGTAGGCCAGCTCGAACACGAACAGGCCGCTGATGCGCGAGCCGTCGAGCGCGCCGGGCAGAATGCCGCGATGCCAGAGGTCGCCCACACGCAGCAGCACGTAGACCGCCAGCACGAACGAGGCCATGCGTCCCAGCCCGGCCAACAGATCGACGCGCAGCTCGTGTTTGAACAGCCACGCCGACACCAGTGCCTCGAGCGTGACCATCGCCAGCCCCAGCCCGACGGCGGACACGAAGAACAGGAGCGGGATGTACGGGCTGTACCACAGCGGGTGTAGCCGGAACGGCTGGATCAAGAACAGCGACCCCAGCGACGACTGGTGCAGACAGGACAGCACGATCCCGGCGATGACCAGCGGGATGGTGCACTTCTTGATACCGCGAAGCAGCTTCTGGAAAAACGGTCGGCGAAAAGCCGGATGTTCGAGGACGGCGGGGCTGAACTCGAGCGAAAGCACGGTGAGGTAGGTCATGACGCACATCGCCACTTCGAAAAGCACGGAATGGTGTTGCGGCATGACGAGCGGGTGCCAGATGTGCCACGGCAGCCCGAGGTCGTAGAGCAGTCCGACGGCGACCGCGATGTAGCCGAGCAGGGCGGTGAGGATCGCCGGGCGGGCGAAGCCGTGATACTTGTACAGACCGAAGATGTAGATGACGGCGGCGAGCACGAAACCGCCGGCGGCGAGGGCCACGCCGGCCATGACGTCGAAGGCGATCCAGAATCCCCAGGGGGCGACGTCGGTCAGGGCGCTGGTGGCGCCCAGGCCGTTCTTGAAGCGTGCCACGGTCACGACCGCCCAGACGCCCATGATCGCCCAGAGGATGGTCTTGACGCGTTCGAGTGCCGGGTTTTTCGTTGCCGCGTGCATGGCTCACTCGTGTGTGGATGGGGGGGCTTGCCGGGTGGTTTGGGCCTCGGCCTCGGCCTGGAGCCGGATGCGCCGGCCGATGGTCCAGTACACGACCGCCATCAGGCCGGCGACACCGAGCGCGACGGGCGGCACCTTGCTGAGCGCTCCCCAGGTCAGGGCGGGTACGGGCTGGTCGCCGAGGTTCGGTTTCCACGCGAGGAAATCGAGGGAGATGTCGGAGATGTAGAGGACGGACGTTCCGCCGACTTCGTGTTCGCCCCAGATTCTCGGGTTGCCCTTGGGGTAATACTTGTCCGGATGCTCGCGGATGCGTCGCCGGGCTTCGGCGAGCATTTCGGCCCGGGTGCCGAAGATGGTCGCGCCATAGGGGCAGGCTTGGGTACACGCCGGCTCTCCGCCGGCCTTGATCCGGTCGTAACACATGATGCACTTGCGCACGAGCGGCACGGTGCTTTCCCATTTGTACCGCGGGATGCCGAACGGACAGGCCATCATGCAGTAGCGGCAACCCATGCAGCGGTCGGAGTCGTAGATCACCGGACCGATGTCGGTTTTTTGCAACGCCCCGACGGGGCAAGCGGATACGCACGCCGGTTCCAGGCAGTGGCGGCATTGCTGGCGGATGTGGTGGTCGCCGGGTTTGGTCAGGACGGTGCAGAAACGCGTCGAGGAGAGGGCATCGACGGATTCCTTCCAGCGCCAGGCGCGATCGCGACCGAGGTGGTACGTCTGCTTGCATGCGTGCACGCAGGTTTCGCAGCCGGTGCAGAGCGTGGTGTCGGTCAGGATGGCGTAAACCTTGTTGTCGTCGACAGGTTTCTTCATCGGGAACCACCTTCCCGCGCAGCGGGCGGGGTGCGAGGAGACATCGCGTCGTCGCGCGGCGAGAGGCCCTGCCACGCCGCCTCGGGCATCACGAACGTGAGCGGCCGATGCATGCACGTCAGCAGCCGTGTGAAGGGGACCAGTACGAGCACGATCACGCCGCTGAGCGTGTGGAGCAGCAACAGGACGTGGTAATCCACGGAACTCCACGTGGGGTGCATCGCCAGCACGCCGGTGACAAACGGCACGATCAGGATCAGCGGTTTGAGGAAACTCCACGGGGGGTCGATTTCGCGTAGCACGGGGGAGCAGAGCCGGCCGAAAAACAGCGCGATGCCCAGGCCGATGACGATCCAGGCGAGGGTGTCGGCGACGCCGCCGGAGAGCACGGGCCAGGTCAGGCCGATACCGCGTTTCCACAGGTAGACGTGGGCGACGAGAAGCGCCGGCAGCACGATCGCCACGATGCGGAAGACCATCGACGCGAAACACAAGGCGATGTGAAACAGACGCATCGCTCCTCCACATTGCGGCCGCAATTGGTGGAGCACGAGGGTGGGAAAGGTGAGCCAGCAGATCCGCAGACGCACCTTGCGCCAGAACACGGTGCGGTCCGTGGCGGTCACGAAAGCCCCGATCATGTCGGAGCAACCCAGGGCGATGACCCGGGCCATGCCGAGCACCATCAGGGTGAAGGCGAATCGAAAGAGCGGCCCCCGCGCGATGTTCAACCACGTCAGTACGGTCGAAGACACGACACGTACCCCCTGTTCGGCTCGGGGGACTTCCTGTGTGCCGGGCGCAGGAAAGACCCCGTTCGAGCGGGGCGGGCATCGTGCCCACCGTCGCCCGCGCAGTGGCGATTACGCAGGCGCGACGGCCTGCGGTGCCGGTCGCGGCCTCCCGCCGCGATCCCCCAGGGGCTCAGGCTTTCTGGCCCGACGGCCCCGATTCGGCCCGCCGAATTTCGCGGAGCACCGCCTCGCGGCTGCGCCGCTTGGGCGCGTCCTGTTCGCACAGCAGGCGGACCAGTTGCCGAACGAACCTGGGTCGCAAGACGTAGTAGCAACGCATCGAGCCGTTGGTGTGGCAATCGACCAGCTCGGCCCGGCGGAGCACGGCCATGTGCTGCGACAGGTGCGGCTGGGGAATCGGCACGAGCGTGTTGATGTCACGGACGCACTGGCTGCGCTCGGCGAGCGCGCGGAGGATCATCAGGCGGGCGGGGTGCGCGACGAGGCGCAGCATCCGGGCACAGCGCTGCCAGTCGTGTTGTTGGGGTTTGCCGGTCACGTTGTCCGTGTCCGCTGTCGTGTTGCACTGTTGGGCTGCTGCGCCCGACCGCGGGGCGCGAGCCCTCATTAGGATTCTACTATATCAGAGATTTCTTATATTGTCAACAGGTCATCAAGCGGCTGCGCCGGTTTCCCGCGCCGGATCGCCACCCCGCCGGCGCCGCGGCTCACGCGGGTCGCCCCGGCCGGCGACTGGAAGCGCCCTCGCCGAACGAATACGATCAGCACCCGCACGCGGGGACGGCGACGTGTCGGCAATCGGGGATCGGCGATCGTCGGCGGGCCGTGCTCCGATTCGCCCGCTACCCCGCCGTCAGACGACTGGTCCCAGCCGCCCGGGAGTCCAACGATGTCGAACCGTCCCAACGCCGGGGACGTCGGCGTACCGATGCCCCCTTGTGACCACCAGCCGCGCCCCTATACCGGGCCGGATCGCGACGAGCTCGTGCGCCTGCGCCGGCGTTATCTCAACCCGGCGATCTTTCACTACTATGCCGATCCGATCGCCATCGTCGCGGGCCACATGCAGTACCTCTGGGACGAGCGCGGCCGGCGCTACCTCGATGCGCTCGGCGGGGTGGTGACGGTCAGTGTCGGCCACTGTCACCCGAAGATCACGCGCCGGTTGCGGGAGCAGGTCGGCCGGCTGGTCCACACGACGACCATCTACCTGCATCCCAACGTCGTGCGGCTTGCCGAGGCGCTCGCGGCCCGGTTGCCCGAGGGTTCGGGCCTGACCCGCTCGTATTTCACGAATTCCGGGAGCGACTCGAACGAGCTGGCGGTGCTCATGGCCCGGTTGCACACCGGCCGTTACGACATCCTGGCGTTGCGCAGCGGATACCACGGCTGCTCGGAAACCACGCTCGGTCTGACGGGCGTGGGAACCTGGAAGTACCCCAACCCCACGCCGCCGGGGATCCGCCATGTGCCCAACGCGTACTGCTATCGCTGTCCGTTCGGGGCTCGCTATCCCGGGTGCGACCTGCGGTGCGCGCACAACATCGAGGACGTGATCCGCTACGAGACGGGCGGGGAAATCGCTGGCTTGATCGCCGAGCCGATCCAGGGGGTCGGCGGCATCATCGTGCCGCCGCGCGAATACTTCGAGGTCGTGTACGCCATCGTGCGCCGATATGGCGGGTTGTGCATCGCCGACGAAGTGCAGACGGCCTGGGGTCGGACCGGAGCGCACTACTGGGGATTCGAGAACTTCGGCGTGCTGCCGGACATCGTGACCATGGCCAAGGGGATCGGCAACGGCACGCCGTTGGGTGCGTGTACGACGCGCGACGAGATCGCGCAGGTGTTGGCCCGCCGGCTGCACTTCAACACGTTTGGCGGAAACCCGGTGTCCGCGCTCGCCGGTTTGGCGACGCTGGAGGTCGTCGAGGAGGAACACGTCCAGGAGCGGGCACGCCGGGTCGGCGCGTATCTCAAGGAAAAACTCGTGGCACTACAGGACAAGCACGAGTTGATCGGCGATGTACGGGGCATGGGGCTGCTGCTGGGTGTCGAGCTGGTGCGCGACCGCGGGACGAAGGAACCGGCGATCGACGAAACGGCCCGCGTGTTCGAGCTGGCCCGCGAGCGGGGGCTGCTGCTCGGCAAGGGCGGGCTTTTCGGGAACGTCCTGCGGATTACGCCGCCGATGTGTTTGAGCGAGGCCGATTGCGACTTTCTGGCGGCGTGTGTCGATCGTTGCCTGACGCTGGCGGCGAGGTAGGGCGGCGCGAACCGCGCCGGTGGGAAAACGTATGTTTTCGAGACATGCCGGCGCGCCCCGATCACGGAGACGTTTTCATGTATCAGAAGATACTCGTGGGACTGGACGGATCCGCAGGGTCGTTTCGGGCGCTGCGGGCGGCGATTGCGATCGCCCGGGCCTGCGGTGCGGCGTTGCATTCGCTGTCGGTCGACGAGATTCCCCAGCACGCCGGCGCCGTGTTGCCGATGGACAACGAGCACGAGTGGGGCGACACGCCCTTCGCGCCCGACATTCGCCGGGCGCTGCGCCAGTGCGACGAAGCAGGCATCGCCTTGTATCCGCATGTGGTGATCGGACACGAAGTGAAAGCGACCGCGCAGTTTATCGAAGCCGGTGGTTTCGACCTCCTGGTGATCGGTTTCGTGGGGCGGTCGGACCTGTCCGAGCAGAGCATGGGCGGCAGTTGCTTCGGGCTGACCCAGCACGCGCCGTGCAGCGTGTTGGTGGTCAAGTGAGGCGATTCCGGCGGCGTGTGACCCGGGGAGATTTCGTCGCGGCGTCCCCGGGGCGTCGGACACCTGGTACTCGCGGATTGCAAGACGGGGCGATCGCCTACGAGGCGAGTCGCTCGATGTCGGCGTCGGAGAACTCGTAGTTGCCGTAGACGTTTTGCACGTCGTCGTGTTCTTCGAGATCCTCGAGCAGTTTCATCAGCTTGGTGGCGTTGTCGCCCTCGACGGTGACGGTGGACGAAGGTTCCATCGCGATTTCGGCGCTCTCGGGCGTGATGCCCGCGTCGGCCAGCGCCTGGCGCACGTCATTGAACACGGACGGTTCGCACTTGAGCTCGAACATGTCGCCGTCGGCGGCGATGTCATCAACGCCGGCTTCGAGCCCGATTTCGGTGAGCCGGTCCTCGTCGGTCTGCGACTGGGGTACGAGAAACACGCCGCGCTTGCTGAACATCCACGCGACCGAGTTGGTCGCGCCGAGGCTGCCCCCGTGACGCTCGAAGATTTTCTTGATTTCCGGGGCGGTGCGGTTGCGGTTGTCGGTGAGGGCGGTGCACAGGATGGCGGCGCCGCCGGGGCCGTACCCCTCGAAAACGAGCTCGACGTATTCGGCGCCTTCGATTTCGCCGGTGCCCTTCTTGATCGCCCGTTCGATCGTGTCCTTGGGCATGTTTTCGGCTTTGGCTGCGTCGATGGCGTAACGCAGGGTGAGGTTGGCGTCGGGGTCGCCCCCGCCGGCGCGGGCCGCGACGATGATCGCCCGGGCGAGCTTGCTCCAGGCGCGGCCGCGCTTGGCATCGTTGGCAGCCTTCGAGCGTTTGATCCGAGCCCAGTGTGAGTGTCCTGACATCTGCGCACCCGATTCGATGGTGAACCTGAATCATCGCAGGCCGCATGTCCGAGCGGGCTTCTCGCCGCCCGACTCGACGCCATTCGGCCCATCTTCCCGCAGGATACTGATCCGCGTGCACGCGGGCAAGACATCCGCGCGAGTGAGCGAACGCGCGCGCCGTCGGCGAAGACGCGGCAAGCCGGAGCGGAGGGCGCGGGTGGCGGCGTTTCGGCCCGGGCTGCCGGGTCGGAGAAAGGGCGGGTCGACGCGTCGGGCGGGCGAAATCCTAAGAGGCCCGGGGGCCGGCGACGGGGCTTTCGGCAGCGACGCCGGTGTAACGGCGTTCGGCTCCGTCGGGGGTGTGAATCCAGACCTGGTTGCGCCCGTTCTCCTTGGCCTGGTAGAGCATGGCATCGGCGACGGCGATCAGATCGTCCGGGGCGGCGTGGTTTTCTTCACGCTCGCCCACGCCCAGGCTGATCGTCACCGGGATCGTCTGCCCCTCGAATTCGAAGTGCGACTCGGCAATCGCGATCCGCAAACGCTCGGCCAGGGCGGCGGTTCCGGCGGCGTCGTTTTCGGGACTGACGATGCAGAACTCCTCGCCGCCGAACCGGCCCAGAATGTCGTAGGGACGCAGGTTTTCGCGGCAAGTGCGGGCGACATTTTTGAGTACGTAATCGCCGGCGGCGTGTCCCCACGTGTCATTGACCGATTTGAACTTGTCGATGTCGAGCATCACGCAGCCGAGGGGGCGTCCTTTCCGCTGCCCCATCGACCACAGCTCGGCGAACCGCTCGAAGAGGTGGCGGCGGTTGGCGAGTCCCGTGAGGGTGTCGGTGTTGGCCAGTTGTTCGAGCTGCTTGTTGGCATTGCGCAAGTCGGCCTGGAGCAAATAGATACGCTCGCCGGCCCGAAGCCGGGCGAGCAGCTCCTGCTTGTGATAGGGTTTGGTGAGGTAGTCGTCGGCGCCGGCCTCCAGTCCCGCGACGATCTGATCTTTCTCGCTGTGGGCGGTCAGCAGGATGTAGTAAACGAAACCGAGCTCTTCCGCGGCGCAGAGGCTCCGCACGGTTCGACACAGCTCCAGGCCGTCCATCTCGGGCATCATCCAGTCGGCAACGACGATGCACGATCCCTGTTGGCGGATTGCGTCGAGGGCGATGCGCCCGTTTTCGCAAGCGGTCACGTCGTATCCCGCTTTGCTCAACTGGCGTGTCAGCAGCGTGCGTGAAGCGGGTTCATCCTCGGCGAGTACGATGTGCGGGAGGTTCGTTTCGGCCATGTTCGTGTCCGTGTGTGTTATGAGCTCGACCTGTCGCGCTACCATGTCATGTATCGTCCTACATCCGGTAGCGGCTCACTATTCGGCGGGATTTTGCGCTCAGGACGCTCTCCAGCCCGGTGTGTTGGCGTGAGCGGTATTGCAACGCCGGTGCAGGAGGCGTCGACATGGTATTATCGGCAGGGGTTGGCCACGATATAGCGCGGGCTGACCGCGAAGTTTCGTGGGTGTTTTCCGATAAAACGAGGGGGCTTGGGGCAGTATGGATGGTGACGTGACCGCGGGCGAATCCGACCAACGCCGAAAGCAGTTGTGGTTGCTGGCCCAGGAGGGCGAGTCCGCCCGGGGTGTGTTGGCGGAAGTCGCGGTGCGGGTGCGCACGTTCGCGCTGTACCACTACGCGATTCCGGCGAAGCTGCGTGACCGGGTGAGGCCGGGGACGATCGTGCGCGTGCCGTGGGGGCGGACGGGCAGTTTGCGTGAAGGCTGGTGCGTGCGGGTGCTGTCGCGGGCGCTGGAGCACACGCTCAAGGAGATCGAGGCGGTTTCGCCGACGGGGGTGTTGCTGACGCCGGAGCAGATTGCGCTGGGTTTGTGGGTCAGCGAATACTACGCGTGCCCGCCGGCGCAGACGCTCGATGCGCTGGTGCCGGCGATCGTGCGTCGTGCGCGGCCTCGGCGGGTTCAGTATGTTCGGCGGACGGACCGGGCGGCGTGCGGGCGGTTGTCCGATAAACAGGGGGCGTTGCTGGAGGCGCTGGCGGGTGGGGAGAGGGTGCGGCGGGAGGTGTTGCGCGTGGCGGGTGTGGGGAGCTCGACGCTGCAATCTTTGCGCAGGCGGGGGCTGGTCGAGGTCGTGACGCGGGAGGAGATCGAGCCGTTGATCGGGCCTGGTGCGGGACTGTCGGTCGGGCCGGCGTCGAACCCGACTGGTGAGGAAGACGGGTACACGTTGACGCCGGGGCAACGACGGGCGCTGGAGGCGATCGGGGCGGCGACGGGTTCGGGGTCGCGGTTTCGCGTGTTTCTGGTTTTCGGCATACCGGGTAGCGGCAAGACCGAGGTGTACGTGCGGGCGATTCGCGGGGTGATCGCGGCCGGTCGTCAGGCGATATTGCTGGTGCCGGAGATCGCGCTGGCGACGCAGGTGGTGGAGCGGCTGGCGCGTCGCTTCGCGCGTGTGGCGGTGATGCACAGTCGGCTCAAGGCGACGGTTCGGCGAGAGACGTTGCGGGCAATCGCCTCGGGGGCGGTGGACGTGGTGATCGGGACGCGGACGGCGGTGTTCGCGCCGTGTCCGCGGCTCGGCCTGATCGTGGTGGACGAAGAGCAGGAGTCGAGTTTCAAGAATCTCCAGGCGCCGTTTTTTCACGCGCGGGATGTGGCGGTCAAGCGGGGGCAACTCGAGGGGATTCCGGTCGTGCTCGGCTCGGCGACGCCGGCGCTGGAGACGTGGCACAACACGACCGCGTTGGGGCGTTACGAGATGTTGCGGTTGCCCGAGCGCGTTCCGGGCGCTCGGTTGCCGGTGGTGCGGGTTGTGCAGGCGGAGGCGGGGCGGGGTGGTTCGGACGAAGCGTTGCTGTCGCGGGCCTTGGTGGGGGAGCTGCGCACGACGCTCGCGGAGGGCCAGCAGGCCATTTTGTTGCACAATCGGCGGGGGTACGCCGTGTTCCTGCGTTGCGAGCGTTGCGGGATGGTGGTGCTGTGTGCGCGTTGTGGCGCGCACATGGTGTATCACCGGAGCGAGGATCGCATCAAGTGTCATCGGTGCGGAGCGTGGCGGGAGATGCCGCGGCGTTGTTTGGACGACACGTGCGGTGGTCGCTTGCAGCGAAGCGGAGCGGGGATTCAGCGGATCGAGCAGGAGCTTTCCCGGCTGGTTCCCGAGGCGCGGGTGTTGCGGTTGGACAGCGACGCGATGCGGCGGCGCGAGGACTACGCCGAGGCCCTGGCGCGTTTCGCGGGTCGCGAGGCGGACATCCTGATCGGCACGCAGATGGTTGCGAAGGGGCTTGATTTTCCGGCGGTGCGGCTGGTGGGGGTGCTCGACGCGGATGCGGCGATCTGGTTACCTGATTTTCGGGCGGGGGAGATGGCGTTCCAGTTGCTGGTGCAGGTAGTGGGTCGGGCGGGTCGGAAGGAGGGGGAGTCGATCGCGCTGCTCCAGGCGGAAGACGCGGGGCACCCGGTGATCCGAGCGGCCCGGGCGATGGATTACGAGGCATTTGCGCGGGAGGAGCTGAACACCCGCCGGGCGATGTTCGATCCGCCGTTTTCGCGGCTGGTGCGGCTGATTTGCGCCGATGCGCGGGCGAGCCGGGCGCGGGAAGCGGTCGCGGGTCTGGCGGCGGATTTGCGTCGGCTGGCGGGTCGGGTGCACGCGGACATCCGGGTGGACGAAGCGGGGGATTGCGTTGTGCCGCGTTTGCGGGAGCTGTTTCGGGCGCACGTGGTGTTGCGGTTTCCGCGGCAGGTGGCGCCGGCGGCGTTGCTTCGCCGGGCGTGGGACGAGAAGTTGTTGAGGCCGCGGGTGGAGCGGTTCACGATCGACGTGGATCCGGTGGACATGCTGTAACGGGGGGGGCGGTCGCGGGTG
>JALSRY010000511.1 GCA_026984555.1 Phycisphaerae bacterium | reverse complement strand
TCCTGCGGCTGCTTCGGTCCGACGCTCGCCCCGTTCTGTTTCGCGTACATGCTCTACGTTGGACACGCGCGGCGAAAACGCCGTTCGGCGTAGTTGTCGTGCAGGCTTTCCGGGCGGCAGGTGCGAGGAGTCGCGCGTACCCGGCATGCCCGCGCTGACGCCTGGGCATGGCACCACGGCGCTTGGGCATGGCACCACGGCACCTCGGCGGCGGGTCTCGACGATGCCGACTGTTACGGTCCGGAGCGACCGTAGAGGATGTAGACTTCGCCGGCATCGGTCCGGGAGCCGGGATCGGCCAGGATGGCGCTGATGCCAAAGTCCGCCAAGCCGTCGCCGTCGATGTCGCCCAAGCTGGCCACGCCGGAAGAGTAGGCCGTGAACTCCTGGCCGGGATCGACGGGCGACGTGCCGGTGTAGGCCTTGGAGCCGCCGCCGAGCATATCACCGACGTTACGGCCGACGAACTTCGCGCCGGGCACATCCACGGTACCGACATCGGCGAGGGCGACCTCACCGGCGAGCAGGGCGGAGCCATAGATCAGGTAGACGGTACCTTCGTCGCCGTTGGCACCGGGAGCGGCGATGAGGATGTCGTCGAGCCCGTCGCCGTCCACGTCGCCGGCGCCGGCGACATTGGCCCCGGCGAGACTGTTGGCCGCCTCGCCGACAAAGCGAATGGCCCGTCCCGTCTGAGCGACATCCGTGGTCGTCCAGCCGCCGGCGGGGCTTTCCAGCGTAGGCGAGCCGAAGATGAGCACGGCCTCGCCCTCGGCGTTGGTCCCGGCGCCTTCGGAACCGACGATGATGTCGTTGAACCCGTCGCCGTTGAAATCGCCGACCGCGTCGATCACGCGGGCGAGTCGCTCATCGGGAGAAGAGCCCTTGAGCAGTACGCCGTGGAGTCGATTGGCGTCACTCGGGTCGAGCGCGAGCCGTTCGAGCAGGTAGTCGCCCTCGAGGCCGGTCGAACGGCCGTAGACGACGAACAGGGCGCCGACGGTATCGCCGGTTCCGCCGCCGACGTCAGATTTCACGTTGGGCGAACCGACCGCGAAATCGCCGATGCCGTCGCCGTTGACGTCGCCCAGCGCTCGGACGAACGAGATCTTGGCGCCGTCGTGTGGACCGACGATCTGGGGGGTACGGTCGATGTAGAAGCCGGAGGTTCCAGTGTTGTACTGTCCGCCGTAGCCGTACCAGTTGGTCGCGTCGGGAACGGAGCTGCTCAGGGCAGCCGTGCAATGGGTTTCGGAAAGATCAAAACTGGTGGGGAAGGCCCGACCGCGAATCGATCCGACCGTTTCGATCGTGTATTGGTGTGGCACGGGCATCGTGTAATCGGTCCGGTTGGGAAGTTCCGCATCGACGTAGGGCCAGGTGCGGGTGATGACCGCGTTGGGGTCGTTCGGGTCCGTCCGCGTACCCGGCTCGATCCACAGTTGCGAGCGGGTGGGCTGCCCGGCGGCGGAGGCCGTATTGACGCGGTACATGTAGACGACGCCCGAGTCGGTACGGTCAGACGCCAGCGCGGGCACATCCTGCACGGTGGCGGTGCGTTCGGGCGCCGCGATGTAGAGCCAGGTATCGTCCGCGGAGATGGAAGTACCGAACTGGTCTTCGACCGATTCGCCGAGCACGCGGGCGCCGATCGGTGCGACGTAGGACTTCCCGGTACTGGTCGTCACGATCGGCGTGGAGTTGGGACCGTAAAACCCGGTCCAGGCGATCGCGGTGCTGGACCCGATCGTAACCCCCCAGGCACCGTTGCAAGCCTTGTCCGTCCCCGGCAGCCCCGCCATGCACATGGCCTCTTCGATCCAGCGGTACCAGCGATTGGTCACGACACACTGATCGTCGCACGGTTCGGTGTCATCCTCGGGCAACACCGCCGTGAACGCCCGCGCGTTGGCCAGCGGAGGATCCTCGAACAGGAAGCCATGCGAATCGAGGCACCAGTTCTGGAGAAACCCGCCCGGTCCCTGGTCGAAGTAGGTGTCCCAAGCGACCGTCACGTAGTCGATCACGGTCTCGTTGGGGTCCAAATCGTCGCCCGTGAGCGGGCAGCCGCAGCCCGCTGTGCAGTTGCCCTGGTCGTCATATTCTTCCGCCTCGCAGTTCTGGCACTTCTGAACGATGGGATCGAGCTTGCGGGCGTACATCTTCAGCGACGGCGGGAACATGCCGTTGAAGAGCTGGCCG
>JALSRY010000510.1 GCA_026984555.1 Phycisphaerae bacterium | reverse complement strand
ATAACCGATGCCCTTCGCGGCTTGCGACCCTGGTAGGCGTTCGATTCGCGGACCGGGACGGACGACCACCACCCACCCGACACCCTTCGCGGCCTACGACCCGCGCAGGCGACAGCTTCCTTGCACACGATCCACGACACAACCGACGCCCTTCGCGGCCTACGACCCGCGCAGGCGGCAGCTTTCTTGCCGAACCGTCTCCGCACCGGGCTTGCGCACCGAGCAGCGACACGCCGCGTCGTGGACGAACGCGCGCCTTTCGCCGAAGATTCTCCGCAACAGACGGAGGAAGACCGCGATGAACAAACCGATCTCGATCATGGTGGACCTGGACGGTGTGATCTCGACCGAGGAGCGCGTATTCGACCGGCCCCTGGCAAGGCCCATCGACGGAGCGCGAGACGCCCTGCGCCGACTCAAGGACGCCGGCCACACGATCGTCATCTACACCGCCCGCGGCTGGGCGGAATACAACGTCACCAAGCACTGGCTCGACCAGCACGGCATGCCTTACGACGCGATCCACATGGGCAAGCCAATCGCCCACGTCTGGATCGACGATCGCGCGATCCGCTTCCGCAACTGGCAGCAAACCCTTGACGAGCTCGCGGCGGACTACGGCGCATAACCCCGCATCGCGCCCCGCCGGCGGCGGCGATCAGGCCGAACGGTTGTTCGCGGTGGCGCAGGCGCCCCGGCCCGAGGAGCTTGGAGCGGCCGCGGCGTCGCGCGGCTGGGGCCGCACGTACTTTTCGCCGAGCCCCACCGAGTCGAGGTAGTCGGCCACGTCGCGTACCTGGGCGATGCAGCTCAGATCGTCGTGCGTATCGGTGCCGATGGAGACCGCGACGCGGTGGTTCGGCAAGATGCTGAGCCACTGCGCGTGCTGGTCCAGGGGCAGGAACGCCACGTTGACTTCGTAGAAGATGCGAGCGTTGGCAAGCGTGCGGACGACCTGGTCCATCGACGTCGTGGGAAACTGCCGCCGAACATCGGTGTGCGCCAGGCCGATCGGACACGGCCAGCGCCGGGCCTGGTTCGCGAGCTGCGTCAGGCCGGCCCAGTCGATGAACTCGAACAACACGTAGTCGATCCCGTTGAGCCGCGTGCGGATCAGGTCGAGCTTGTCCTTGTTGAGCGGCCAGTTGATTTCACAGCCGCAAAACACCTGTAATTTCCCCGCCCAGCGCCGCCGGGCCTGATGCACGGCGTCAATGTAGTTGCGGGTCTCGCGGGCAAACACGCGATCGAACTCGCGCTCGCTGCGGATCTCGCGCGACGACGGTGTGCAAAACAGGTGGTCCGTGATACCGATGCCGGCGAACTCCACGTCCTCACAGGCGTGGTGAGCGGCGCACAACTCGTCGATGGTGTACGCCCCATGTGAGAACGGCGTGTGGTTGTGAAGGTTGTAAACCGAACGATCCATGTTCCCTCCACGTCGTGACCGCCGGCGACCGGCGACCGCATTCCGACCGGACCGTCGCCCGCTCGTCCGCATGCGCAGCGCGCGGGCCGCCGGCCCCCAGGTTGTGCTGCGTTGGGAAACCGCACGGGTTTCCCCTCGCTCGTTCAGTGGCCCCCTGGCCCTTTTCTGTTCGAGCCGCCACCCCATGCGCCGCCGCGACAACGCGTGCAGTCACACACGCCGACGGACACCCACACCCCCGGCCGCGTGCCGGAGTCAAGGGGAGCCCCCCACGAAGCAGGCCCGATTCCTGCATCGAAGTATAACGAACGGGCATTCACAAGCCAACCCAAAACGCGCAACCGCTTGGCGCCAAAACAGTTGCCCGCATTCGCACTAGTGAATACACGGGCAGCGCGCCGCGCGCGACCCGCCGCTACGAGAATCTGGCGGTGTTGGCGCCCGGAAGGGTGGCGACAGCCGGCCCGGACACGCCGGATCAAGGCGAGGGAGACGCCGGCGCGTTTTTTCGGATCGGTTTGAGTGGCTGAATAAAGCCCGGTCGCGTTTCCACCAGCACGGTCGCGTCGCTGACGCCGGGGACTTTCGCCGCTTCTGCCTGGAGCGCTCCGGTGTCGAGGCCGTCGGGCACCATGCCGTAGACCACGACGTGCCCATCGTCGAAGAACGCGTGCACGAAGCGGGTCGCGTCGATGCCGAACTTGGTTTTGAGACGAACCTCGACCAGCTCCGCGACCCCTTTGTCGCGGACAGCGTCGCCCAGGCTCTTGGCCGCGGCCTTGGCGCGATCGGATCGGCTGCCGCTCACGTCAGCCGAAAAGTAGAAATAGGCGAAGCCGCCCAGTCCGAGCAGCAGCAATACGGTGATTCCCGACTTGATCATTTTCGAACTCCTCGTCGTGGCGCGGCGAGCGACAACGCCTGAGGATACGCATTTTCGCTCCGCAGCACCATTATGGATCGCACCGATTATTGTACCGATCGGGGCGTACCGACACCCGCGCTTGTGGGCCACCCGGTTGCGGGGATAATGGCGGCACCATGTTGCGTGGCTTCCGACACACCTTGTTTCTGCTGCTCCAGGTCGGCGTCGTTCTCAGCGGTACCGTCGCGCTGGTGCTCTGGCCGGAGTCGTGGCGAGCGGTGGCGGTTTGCCTGGCTGGAGCGTTGTTGGCGTCGCTGGTGTGCGAGCGCATCGCCAGCCGCTACCTTCGCCGCACGCTGGGCAGCCTCAGGCGCATCGCCGACGACCTGGGGCGCGGTCGCCAGCCGGGCAACCTGCCGCCCCCGAGCGGAGGCGATTTCCACAAGCTCGTCAACGCGATCAACCTCGTGGCCTCGCGCCTGGCGGAAGCCAGCCGGGAGGAACAACGCTTGCACGAAGAGCTGCGCCGGCGCGAGCGGCTGGCGTTCCTCGGCGAGCTCGCCGCCACCGTCGCCCACGAAGTCAACAACCCGCTCGACGGCATCCAGAACTGCTCGCGTATCCTGCGGCGGAGCCTGGACGACGACCCGGCGCGCGCCCGGGCGATGCTCGATCTGATCGACAGCGGCCTGTTGCGTATCGACCTGATCGTCCGCCGACTGCTGACACTGGCCCGCGAACACGTCATCCGCCCCGTACAGACGCGCATCCGCGACGTGGCCGAAGCCGCGATCGCGGCAACGGGGACACGCTTCGACGAGCGTGGCATCCGCGTCCATCGCCACTACGACATGGTCGATGACTACGCCCTGGTGGACCCGCCCTTGCTCGAACAGGTATTCGTCAACATCCTGCTCAACGCCACCGACAGCATGCCCGACGGCGGCGATCTGACTATCCGTATCCGCTGCCAGCGACTGGCCCTCAAATCGGAAGAGGACTCCGACATCGGTTGCGATGCGGTCTGTGTCGAAATCAGCGACACCGGCACCGGCATCGCGCCCGATGTCCTGCCGCACATCTTCGAACCATTCTTTACCACGAAGGGGCGCGGGCGGGGAACGGGGCTCGGGCTTGCGATTGCGACGCGCATCGTCGATGCCCATCGCGGCAGCATGGATGTCGAATCGGTGGCGGGCGGCGGCACAACCTTCCGCATTCTGATACCCGCGCTCGATTCCCCGGCGGATCACGAACCCCCCGGCACGACCCATCGCAAGGAAGGTACCGACACGGAAAAACATGCGACGGCGTGAATAACTCACCGGGTCCGGTCGTCCAGACACTGCCGCCGTGCTTGCGACCGCGGGGCGGTGCGGATTACCGGACGGCGTAGTCCGGGAATCGACGCCCAACCTTCTCGAATCGGTCGTGTCTACAAGGCAGGTGATTCAGTGCCTCAGCAGTGCGCGACGGGTGGCCGGCCGGACGATGCGGAGCTGGTGCGGCAGGTGCGAGCCGGTCGGTCGGAGGCGTTCGACGAACTCGTCGAGCGCTACCAGCGCCGGGCCGTGTCCGTGGCGTACCGCCTGGTCGGCAACCTCCACGACGCGCTCGAGGTGAGCCAGGATGCCTTCGTGCGGGCGTTCAAAGGTATCGAGACGCTCGAAAACGGCGATCGGTTCGGCTCGTGGCTGCTGCGGATCGTGACGAACCTGTCGTTGAACTTTCGGCGGGATCGAGCGGTTCGAGGACCACGCATTTCGCTCGATGACTGCCTGCGCGACGACGGCACGGCTCCCGCCGCCCGGCTGGCCGATCCGTCACATTCCGACCAGCGGCCGGGCGCCGAGCTGGCCGCCGACGAGTTGCACGAAGTCGTCCAGGCGGCGTTGGCCGAGTTGCCCGAGAGCCAACGGACCGCGCTGGTGCTGTTCAGCATGGAGCAGTTGCCCCAGAAACAGGTGGCGGAGATCATGGGGTGCAGCGTCGAGGCGGTGAAATGGCACGTGTTCCAGGCCCGCCGAAAGCTGCGTGAGCGCCTGGCGGACTACGTATGATGGACAGCGACCAATTCGAACAACTGCTCAGCCGCTGGCTCGATGAGCCACAACGTGAGGATCTGCGCCGGCGGATCGAGACGTACTGTGCGCAAAGCCCCGACTTCCGGGATGTGTACGAGGCGTGGATGCGGGTCGATGCCCTGATTCGCGCGCCGGGACAAGACGTGCTGGCGGCGGTGGACTGGCCCCGGTTTCGGGCGCGCGTGCTGGCCGGTTGCGCTGCCGGGCTGCCCGATGCTGATTTCGAGCGTTTTCTGCGCGATGCGACGCGGGTCGCTGACGCCGTGGATTGGCCCCGGCTGGAACGTCGCATCGCCGACGCTGCGCGTCGATCGGCACCGTCACGCCGGGTCCGAAGCTCGGCGCGGCCCCGCTGGCGTGTTTTGGGGGCCGTGCTGGCGACGGCTGCGGCGGTGCTGCTGGCCGTGGTGCCGCGGCTCAACACGGAAGAAAAGCCGACCTCCGCCCCAACGGTCGCCGTTGGCGTGTGGTCCGCGCGTCTCGCTCGCGTGGGACCGGGCTCCGGGGTGGTCGAGCTGCGTATCGGTCCGCCACCGGCGTCCCGGCGTTTCGCCGCCGCATCTCAAGCCGTCGCGACCGCCAATGAAAAACGCGCTTCCGAGTTCTACATGATGATCGACTCGCCCCGCAGCGTGGTCGAGGCGGGTCATCGTCTTTCGCCGTTCGGTTTCCAGTAGGACATCCGCCATGAGTAGCCGTTGTCGCCGCAGGGGTTGCGTTCGCGTCGTGGGGATTGTTGCGGTTTTGTTGCTGGCCGTCCCGGTCGTGGTGCGGGGGCAGTCGTCCGGGGGCGTGTCGATCGCGCAGAAACTCGATGGTCCCGCGCCGGATATCGCGATTCCGCTCGAGCCGATCCGCACGGTGTTTTCCCAGCTCGAACAGAAAACCGGCCTGCGGTTCGTGATCGACGACGCGGTCATGGATTTCATGCCCTACGGCGAGCAGACGCGCATCGCCGTCACGATCCGCCACACCACCGTCCGCGCGGGTCTGGCCCGCATGCTGGACGGGCTGGGGCTGGTGATGCGGTTCGAGGGGGGCGCCGTGCGTGTCGAACCGGGCGCCGTGCTGCGTCGCCTCGGCCGCCGGCTGACGGCGGCACAGCTCGGCCTGCTCCGACGCCTGGCCGCCCAACCCCCGGACAACCTGGCGGCCACGCCCGGCGTGGTCCCGCTCGACCTGCGTCTCTCGCCCAAAGGCGACCCGCGCGCCGAGCTCGAACGCGTCCTGAAGCAGATCCACGCCCCCAACGCCCTGCGGGCGCTCGAGGCGGCGTGCGACACGCTCGGGTGGGTCTGGTACCCCGAGGAGGACGCGGTGGTGGTCTTCTCCAGGAAAGAGGACGTGCGCCGCCGACTCGCCCGCGCGCTCGATCTCGACTTTCACCGCGTACCGCTCGACGAGCTGCTCGTCACACTCGGACAACGCGCCGGGGTGCTCGTGCGCTTCGAGCCCGGCGCCCTGGGCAAGATCGCCGCCAGCCAACGCCGCGTCGATCTTACACAACGCGGCGTCAGCGTGCGTCAAGTGCTCGAGCGCATCTGCGGCAACACCGGCCTGCGTTACGAGATCGACGACGAGGGCGTACTGCTGCGTGGGCCCACCTCCGAGGCGATCGGCCCCACGGCCGCCAGTATCCAGCAGTGGGTGCGCATCGAGCTCGAACTCCGCTCGGGCGTGAAGATGGATGTGTTCCTGCGACAAGATCAGCTCCCGCCCGACCTGCACCGCGAAATGGAACAGAAGCTGCGTGAGGTTCTCAAGCCGCACTGACCCGCCGCTCGCTGCGTCACCTGCGCAGCCTCCGCCAGAATCCGCTCGACGATGTTCGCGTCCGGCCCCTCCCCGCCGAAGAACCCGCCCCGAACCAACCGCTCGAACCCGAACCGGCCGCCTCCTGATCGGCTTCCGGCGTCCGCGCCGTGACGCCGCGCGCTTGTGAGTGGTCGGCCCGCTCCTATAATGCCAGCGGGCAAAGGGCGCCGGCACGCCGAAGCCAGGCGGTCGTTCCCGGCGGTTGGGCGGCGGGCAAATCACGGATCGAGGAGTACGAAAGATGGCCGACGAGCGATGCACACTCGAAAGCATCTCGTGGATCCAGGCGTTTCCGTTCGTGCGTCTTTTCGCCACGTTCAAGCGCGCTGTCGCGTTTCGACCGATGGTTCTGGCGTTCTGCTGCGTGCTGGCCACATACGTTTCGGGTCGCGTTCTCGACGCGATCTGGGCATCCGCGGGCGGGGGCGTCCTGGTCGTGCTCGATCGCGGACCGCGCAGTGGGGGCGCCGGGCGATTCGGTGCCGCCGCCGCGGTCGCAACCAACGAAATCGAAGCCTACGCGACGCGTGACGACCGCGCGTTCCACGCCTGGAAGCGCGCGGCGCTCGATCGGCAAAAAGCCCTCGCCACGCCGGGCGAAGCCAACCAACCGGCCGATCACGCCCAACAGGTGGCCGACCTGCTCGCCGAAATCGACGGTCTGGTAAGAGACGGCCTCCGGCGCATCGACGCGTACCAGGAGCAACACGCCGACGAAAAGGCGGCGTTACGGCAAAAACTGCTGCGAGCCGCCGACATCGTGCGGCTGACGCTGGCCGGGATCGACATCCGGCGGGTCGCTTCGCCCGCCGAGCAGGCCTCCGCGGTCGAGGTGTTGCTCCGGCCGGTTCCTGGAAAGACGGGCAAGGATTTCGCCAAGAAAGTCGGCCGCCTGAGCAAGCTCGTCGCGCGGCATCGCAAGGCGGCCGAACGCCAGCGTCTGGCGCCGCGGGGCCCGTTCATCGCCCTGCTCGACTACGAAATGAACTGTTTCGCCGCGGCGATCCAGGGCGTGCTCTGCGGGCGTTGGGGGTTCGACGGTTCGGCGCTGAGCGAGCGACCGGCGATGCTCGGAAGCATCGCTTCGGCCGGCAACGGCGTGGTCTGGCTCGTGACCCAACGGCCGACGTTCACCCTGTTGTTTGGCGTCATCCTGCTGGTGGTTTTCTCCTATTTCGGCGGCGGGATTTGCCGCATCTGCGCACTCCAGGCGACGCTGGCCCAGCCGATCAGCATCCGGGAGGCGCTGCGCTTTTCGCGCCAGAAGTTCGCGGCCCTGTGCGCGGCCCCGGTGTTGCCGATCATCATTTTCGCCATCGCCTGGATCCTCACGTACGTCGGCGGCCTGATCGCGGCGATTCCAACAATCGAGCTGCTCGGCGGCCTGGTATACGGCTTGACGCTGCTGGGTGGTGTCGCGATGACGGCCACCTTGCTGGCGGTGGTGCTCGGTTTTCCCCTCATGTGGCCCAACATCGCGGTCGAAGCGTCAGACGCGTTCGACGCCGTCCAGCACGCCGCCAGCTACGTCTTCTCGCGCGCCTGGCACGTGGCGTTCTATGCCTTCACGCTGCTGCTCTATGGCGGCGTGTGCTTCGGAGTGGTGCGTATCATCGCCGCGTTGATCCTCAAACTCGCGCACGACGCCAACGGCGCGGGCATGAACACCGCCCACGCCGCCGGCATGCACACCATTGGCAAGCTCGACGCGATGTGGCGCATGCCCGCCTGGAATGAACTTCCGCTGTTGCCCGCCGTCGGCGACAACGCCTTCTGGGGTCATTTCCACAACGCCCCCCTGAACTGGGCCGAATACGGCGCCATGTTGGCGATCGCCTGTTACGTCTTCGTCGTCGTTGGTCTCGTCGGCGCTTTCGTCGTCAGCTTCTACTACTGCGGCGCCACGGAAATGTACTTGCTTCTGCGACGGACGGTAGACGGCGTGGACTACGACGAGATTTATTACGAACCCGAGGAACCCGAGGCGAAAGACCTGGATTCTCCCGGGAACACGCCTGCAACCCACGAAGCTGACACCGGCGACGGCGACAGCGCTCCCGCTCCGGACGACTCGGCCGAGTCCGGCACGCACTGATCGATGCCGATGGATTCCTCCCCCGAGAGCCCGCCCGCCTCTCCCGCCGCCGAGCCCAGCGATTTTCGGCGGTTGCGCGAGGTTGGCGAGCGCGCCGGTCTGAGTCGGGTGATCGGCGCGGGATTTTGCCGGGCACGCAACGCCGTCGCGCGCGGACTACTCGCCCTGGGCGTGGTCCCGAACATGATCACCGTCGCCGGCTGTCTCGTGACAATCGCGGCGGGCTACTGCCTCGCGCACGGCGCGGGGGACCAGGTGCCCTACTTCTACGACGGACACGGCCCGCGGTCGTGGTGGCCGGTGTGGGCTGCGGCGTTCATGATCCTCTCGGGTGCTTGCGACATGCTCGACGGCGCCGTCGCGCGCATCGGAAACCTCTACAGCCGCTTCGGCGGTATCCTCGACTCGGTGCTCGACCGTGTCAGCGACATGGCCTTGTTCATCGGCTGCGGATTGTGTTTCGTCCAGCGCGGCAACCTTACGTTGCTCGTGCTCGCGCTGATCGCCTTGTGTGATGCGACTCTCATCAGCTACATCAAGGCCCGGGCCGAAAACACCATCGCGAACTGCACGGTCGGCTACTGGATGCGTGGCGAGCGCGTCGCGGCGATCCTCATCGGCTGTCTGAGCGGGCACGTGGTCGCGGTGATCTGGCAGCTTGCGATTCTGAGCGCATGTACGGCGTGGGTGCGGCTGGATTACGCCCGCCGGGCGGCCGCGGCGCTCGACGCCGGCCGGGAGCCGCCCTCGACCGATCCACCGTCCGGCTGGCGCGCGTGGCTCTTGCCCTGGCGCCACCCGCGCGGCTCCGTCGCCTACGACATCGTGACCGGCACCAACATCGCTTTCATCATCTTCGGCCCGCGGCTGTGGGACGTCTTCGCCGCCCACGGCGAGTGGGCCGACCCGCTTGCGCGCTGGTTTGGGAACTGACCCGCGACCCAACCCCGCTACGCATCGCCCCCCCGACGACGAGCTCTCGGCCTCGTGGAATTGGCGGCGTGTGGTGGTCGCCCCGCATCCATACGCGGGTCGCCCGAACAACGCACCGCGACGAATCGCTATGGCCGACTGGCCGGTGCATGCCCCTCCAACACCGCCTCCAAACGGTCCAGCCGCGCGCGGATCGACCGCAACTCCGCCTTGCGCAGCTTGGCGGCAACCTCCGGCAACCGCGTCGCGTCGATCGCCAACGCCGCCCGCAGGTGCGTCGCGGCGTGGCGGGCGTCCTCCGGTCGTCGCCTGCGCTCCCAGAGCCGATACCACGCCAAACCCGCCTCGATGTGGGCGCGCGGGTTCGTCGGATACAGCCGCAACGCCGCGTCCCACGCCGCGGCGGCAAGGGCCAGGGTTCGTTCGTCGCGATCCGCCCGGGCCAGCTCGTCAAGAACCTGGGCTCGCAGTCGGCGGGCAGCGAAACTCTCCGCGTTCCGGCGCAGGGCGATTTCGTCGAGCGCGCGAGCCTGCTCGACATACTCCCGCCGATCCGCCGCGGACAACCCCGGTCGCCGCGCCAACTCCAGCGCCGTCGCCCCGACGAGCCGCGGCAGCTCCGCATTCCAGGTGTCGGCGGCGAGCGCCTCGCGGGCCCGGGCGAGCGCTGCGACCACCTGCTTTTCGCCGCTGGCGGTGCGCAGGGTCTTTTTGAACGCGCGCCAGGCCCGGTCACCGCGCACGGTGGGAACCGCCACCAGCGTGACATACGCCCCCACCACGCCGGCGACCAGCACCGCCCGGGCCACGAGTATGGCGGTCCCGGTTCGCGACGCGCGGCTCTGAGCACCTGCCGGCCTCGGCCCCCCCCGGGATCGATGCCCCTCGTCGCGTTGCGAGCCCGGCGGTTCGTACCGCTCCCCACGCAGCCGCGCCACCGCCACCGCCAGCAGCCCGAACGTAGCCAACCCCGCGGGCGTGACCAGCGAAAACCCAACGAGGTTATGGATCAGCAGCGCGGCCATCGCCGCCAGCATGCCCGCGGCGACGTGTGACCGGCGTGTCTCGCCAACCCGCGCCAGCAGCCCCCAACCCAACGCACAGGCCGCCACCCACACGCCCGCGTCGAACA
>JALSRY010000509.1 GCA_026984555.1 Phycisphaerae bacterium | reverse complement strand
GAGCCGCCCGCCGACGACCAGGCAGGCGACGGCGGCCTCGACGAACGCCGGCTGGAACAACCGCCGCTTGTGGTGGCGTTTCTTGGGCCACGGATCGGGATGGTAGACGTGCAGCGCGCTGAGCGAATCACGCGGGCACTGCACGCGGATGAAATGTGACGCATCGGTGCGCACCATCCGCGTGTTGGTCACGCCCCAGCGCCGCAGCCGGTCCGCCGCGAAACGGAAAAACTGGTTGGCCCATTCGATGCCGAGGAAGTTCCGCTCGGGATGGGCCCGCGCCCGGCGCAGCAAGAACCCCGCCTTGCCCGTGCCGATCTCGACTTCGACCGGGTTGGCGTTGCCGAACAGGGTCTCCCAGCGCAGATTCTCCAACGCCGCCGGCTCGATTGCGACATGGCCCACGTCGAAGTGTCTTTTCATGTCTGGTTCCGGGAATACCTCGAAAACGCCGTCCGCTCCGGGGGGTCAACCACCCTGCCGGGGGGCCGCGGCGGGGGAGCGGGCGGGCGGGTCGGCCGGCTGCGTTGTCGGCGACGCGCCACGCCGTTTGCGCTTGTGCCGAATCGTCCGCACATACTGCTCGATCACCTGCGGGCCGAAACCACCGTCGAACTCCTCGTACATCCGCCGAATCAGGTAACGGCTGTCGGCCTCGACGCGGCGCATGGCCTCACCGCGAAAGAGATAACGTGGTGCACACACGCAATACGCACACACCTCGAAACGAATCTCGCGTCCGGTATCGGCCGCGGCGAAAAGAAACACGCGACAGGCAAGATGATCGCTGATGTAGCTGGGGTTATCGAGGTAGAAAACCGCCTTGCCGTCCTTGCTCAACCCCATCCGAATCTGCGTGCGAATCACATAGTCCGAGGCGCCGAACCCCGCGTCGGCCTTGACCTGGTACCGGACGGTCTTGCCGCGCAGCACCCGGGTCAACCCCCCGTCGAGCGGGTCGATGTCCGCGCTCAGCCACGGCGGAGGCGCCAGGAATCGAGCGGTCAAGATCGCCTCCGGGTACAGCCGCGGATACAACTCGGCATCGCAAGCACGCATCAGGAGCAACGGCAGAATCTTGTCCCGGTACTGCTCGGGCCAGTGATCGCGCGGTAGCGTCCAGCGCGCCCGTACCGCCACCACCGGCCACTGCTTCGTGACCTCGAACTGTGGCGGCCGGCCGGCCGGCCCGAACGAATCGCCCAGCAAGTCGCGCGGATACTCGCAGGTCTGGCCAAGATAGGTGAAACGCAACGACGTGTACCCGTTGCCCCAGTTGGCCGCCAACCCCCCGGGCGGCGCCGCCCCCGCGCCCCCGACGGTGCCCAGCACGACCAGCAACGCCGCCAGCAACCCGGCGCCGTCGCTCCGCGACTGCCCTCGCCACCGGCGGTCGGCCGTTGCGGCACCTGTCCCGGGGGATGCGGAATGCGTATTCATGGTGTATTGCTCCCGTGCACGCGGCGCCGCTCCCCAGAGGAACCGCCGGGGTGCGCCTCGCACGTATTGTAGCCACCATCAGGTCGGGGGCACCTCGTCTGCCACCGCCTCGGCCAACGCCACGATTCGCTGCGCGCGTTTGACGACCGGGGGATCGATCATCTTACTGCCGAGCGAAACCGCGGCCAGTCCGCGGGCCTGGGCTTCCTCGAAGGCCTGGACGATCCGACGTGCCTTTTCGAGCTCGGTGGGGTCCGGGGCGAACGCCTCGTGGATCACGCGGATCTGCCGCGGGTGGATACAGCCCTTCCCATCGAACCCGAGCGATTTCGCCTCGAGGACGGCCGCCCGCAGCCCCTCCATGTCAGAAACATCGGAAAACACCGTGTCGATGGGCTGCACGCCGGCCGCCCGCGCCGCGTTGACCACCTGGCTACGCGCCCAGAAACTCTCCCGGCCCTCGGCGGTGCGCTGCGCGCCGATGTCCGCCGTGTAATCCTCCAGGCCGATCGTCAGGGCGCAGATATTGTCACTGGCTGTGGCGATTTCATACGCCCGGATCGCCCCGAGAGCGCTTTCGACAATCGGCATGAGGTATACGTCCCGGTCGATGCTCTCGCGCGCGAGGATGTCGCGGATGCGTTGCTCCACCCGCCGAACGTGCTCGGGGTCTTCGACCTTGGGAATCAACACGACGTGGACGTTGTGAGGGATGACGTATTCGAGGTCTTCGAGTCCGCGGTCGCCCTGGTTGATGCGGACCATGCGCTCGGCGCCGCGGAAATCCACGCTGCGCAGGGCGTTGCGCACCAGCAGCCGGGCCTCGTCCTTGGCCGACAGGGCGACGCTGTCTTCGAGATCAAGAATCACGCCGTCGGGCTTGTGCAGTCCGGCGTTGAGCATGAACTTGGGTTCGTTACCGGGCATGTAGAGCCGCGATCGCCGAAACCGATCCCGGGTCGTGGGGTAACACGCGTGCGTTTCCATCGGCGGCAGGTCGCTCGGGTGGTCGGCCGCATGCAGCGCGCCCCGCGCCCGCCGCACCGCCGCCTCGATGCGCGCCATCAGGACGAATGGGAGCGCTCCCGCATCCTCGATTTCGATCCGACCGTGCTCGACCTGCAGGGCAGCCAGCGCGTCGTGTACGAGTCGGCGAATCGACTCGCCGTACATCGGCTCGACCTTGCTCTTGAGATCGACATCGATCGTTCCGTCGCTCGCGGGTATGTAGCGGACCCAGCAATCGGACCGTACCCCAACGCCCCGTCGACCCGCTTCCGCCGCTGCGGACCTACCCTCGCGCTCGCTCATGACGAACCTCCCACCCCGACATCATTTGCCGCGACCGATCCAGCTCCCGCGGCGGGTGCATCGGCCGACCCACCGCAATAGTCAACGCGGAAACCCGCGAGTCGTCAAACCGCCCGCCGAGCGACGGACGATCTGATGAAACCCACCACAGGCGGTACAATGCCGCGATGTGTCGCCAGCGTCGCCGCATGAACGAATCGCTCCGCCACCCGCCCCGCGCGGGCAACCCGCTGTGATTGCGCAATCGGAACATCCCCGCCAGCCCGCGGCGAGCACGCGCCCCCGCGCGTGGCTCGTCGGCCTCATATTGGTGGGGGCCGTGCTGCTCGGCCACGGCGGATCGCTGCACGACGGACTGTTCTTCGACGACTATTGGCACCGGGCCACGCTGCGCAGCTACGGCTGGAGCTTCCACGACCTGGTCGAGTCGGCCACGTTCGACCTACCCGGCCGCCTGGCCCACCTCTGGTGGCAGGAAGTACCGCTTCAGTGGCGTTACGCCCGGCCGGTGGCGATGCTCGCGATGAAGCTCGAACTGATCGCCAGCCGGGGGAACCCGGTCGGCGTGCACGCTTTCGCGTTGGGCTGGCACCTGCTGGCGACATGGATGGTCTACCTGATCGCGCTGTGGGCGCTGCGCAGCCGCGGATGGGCGCTGCTGGCGGCGGTGCTGTTCGCGATTCAGCCCCACTCGGTGTTCGCCGTCAGTTGGATCGCGGCGCGCAACGCGCTGGTGAGCGGGGCACTGTTTTTCGCCGCGGTGGTGGCGTACCTGCACGCTTCGCCGATGCGCCGCGCGTCGGGTCGGTCGTTGTCGGTACCGTGGCTGATTCTGTCGCTGGTGCTTTGGGTTCTGGCACTTTTTGCCCGCGAAACCGCCGTCATCTTTCCGCTGGTGATCGTCGTGCTCGACTGGGCGGCGATGCGCAGCGCGTCCCACGCGTCCGGAGCGGAGCCGGAGCACAGTGGCGAGGCGAATGCCGAGTGCCGAATGCCAAGTGCCGAAGCGGCCGCACCCACGGGCGCTGGCCCGTCGGCGACCTTTCCCGGAAGGGGGGACGGTGGTCGGCGGTCGCCGGGGGCATTTCCGCGGGGGGCGCCGTGGGTGGTTTACACGCTGGTCGCGCTGCTGACGGTGGCCTATCTCTATTGGCGACTGGTGGTGTTCCCCACGTCGCGGCCGCCGGAAATCTACTTCACCGCCCCGCACGGGCTGGTTTACGTCCCGTGGGCGCTGGGCAAGTTGCTGCACATGGTGTTCGCACTGGTGTTCCATACCCCGATGTTCCTGGGACTGGCGACGTATGGCTCGTCGCTCTCGGCACACGTGCTGGTGTTCGGCATCATGGGGCTGCTCGTCGGGGGAATCGGGGCGTGGTACGTGTGGGCGTCGCGCGGACTTGCCAGCCGGGCGGTGTGGCCGATCTGGCTGCTGGCGGCGTTTGTCCCGGTGATTCCGGTCTTCGTAATGCCGCACTTCGGCTACCTGCCGGCGGCGGCGTTGGTGGTGATGCTGGTGGTGATGGTGCGGGCGTTGCGCGGTCGCTGGCGGTCGTTCGCGGCGATCGTCGTCGTCGCTTCGTCGCTCTGGTCGCTGACGATCTACCGCTATGCCTGGCGTGGGATCGTGCGCAACGAGCAGGTCGTCTACGCCGACATCGAAGACAACACCCCGCGCCCGCCCCGGGGATCGCGCTTGTTTTTCATCAACCTGCCGGTCGCGGGAATCTACGCTTCGGTCGCGTTGCGGGAGGCGTGGGGGTTGGACGACCTGGAAGGCTACGTGCTGACGTTCGCGCCGCAGCCGCTGATGATGGACCGCCCGAGCATGGTGCGGCGGGTGGGACCGCGCACGCTGGTGGTCTCGACGCCGCCGCCGGGGTATTTCTCCGGCCTGAGCGGGCGGATGCTGATCGACGGGATGCGTCCGGGCAAGCCGCTCCGGGCGGGGCTGGTCATTCGCGGCAAGCTGTTCGACACGACGATTCTCGAAGCCGACGCCCGCGGCGTGACGCGGCTGGCGTTCACGTTCAAACAGCCGTTGGATGACCCGAGCTACTACTTCTACGTCTCGACGCCCAAGCGGCCGGCGTGTCGGCTGGTGTTCGGCGAGTGGGACGGAGTGCCGGGGAGCCGGCCGGTGGCGGCCCGACGTCCGCTGCCGGCTGTCGAGGATTGGCGGCGGATGGTCGATTCCGCCCGGACGGTGGCGGCGATGCGGGCCGATCCCGCGCAAGCGTGGCTTGATTCGCTCGACACGGACAAGCCGACCAACGCCGAGCTGAACCGCCTGGAAGACTGGCGGCGGCGGGTGCGGGCCGATGCGCTCTACGCCCAGTGGGTGCGCTGGCGTCAGGAACGCCGCGATTTGCTTCGCGAGCGTGCGTACTACTTCCGGATCATCCGTTTTTTCGGGCGGTTCGTGAAATCCGACCTGTTCCTGACGGGCTCGGAGAACCCGCGCTGCGTTCCGGCCGGCGCGACCGCGGCGGCCGCATGGATCAGAACGCCACCACGATCTTGCCGACATGTCGGCCCGTCTCCATCCACCGTAGCGCGTCGGGCAACTGCTCGAAGGGAAACACGCGGTCGATCACCGGCTCGAGGGGGTGTTGTGCCAGGAACGCGCACAGACGCTCGAACGCCGCCCGGCTGTCCACCATGATGCCGCAGATTCGCAGGCGTTTCATGAGCACGGGCGCGAGGTTGACGTCGGCGCTCAACCCGGTCAGTGCGCCGAGCATCGCCACGACCCCGCCGGCGCGCGTGGCGCGCAACGACTGGCTCAGTGTTCCGGCTCCGCCGTTTTCGACGGTGATGTCCGCCCCTCGCCCGCCGGTGAGACGCAGCACCTCCCTGTGCCAATCGGGCCGGGTGCGATAGTTGATCGTGTGGTCGGCGCCCAGCTCGCGGGCGCGGGCGAGCTTTTCGTCGCTGCTGCTGGTGATGATGACGGTCGCATTCATTGCCTTGGCCAGTTGCAGGGCGAACACCGAGACGCCCCCCGTGCCGAGCGTCAGCACGACCTGACCGGGTTGGAGGTTGCCTTCGGTGACCAGCGCGCTCCACGCCGTCAATGCCGCGATCGGCAGCGTGGCGGCCTGCTGGAAGTCGAACCCCGCCGGCAGGGGCAACAGGGCCTGGGCGGGCAGTACGACGCGCTCGGCGGCAACACCGGCGGCGGGCAATCCCAGCGTCGTGGCCACGTATTGCTCGCGAAACGGCCCGTCGATCCAGCCCGCGACGAAGTGCGTCATGACCGCATCGCCCGCGCGCAACCCACGCACGTCCGGGCCAACGGCCGACACGACGCCCGCGCCGTCGCTGATCGGCGTGGCGGGCAAGCGGAGGTTCGGGTTGTACTGGCCGCGGATCACGAGCAGGTCGCGGTAGTTCAGGCTCAGCGCGCGCATGTCCACGGCGACCTCGCCGGGGCCGGGAACCGGGTCGGGCATGTCGGCGAGATGCAGGTGGTCGAGTGCGAAACGGTCGAGCTGGTAGGCGCGCATCGTGGCGTTTCCTGTCGGCCGGCATCGGCCCGCAAGGGCTACTCGTCGTCGTCGAAGACCAGGGCTTCACGCTCGACCTCGTACAGGCCAAGGTGCGTGTCTTCCACCGGCTCTTCGTTGACGAACTCGCGGATGAGGATGTTGTGTTCGCCCATGTGCTCGGCGAACTGCCGGGCGAAGGCGATGGCATCGTCGTGGTCGCGGGCGATGATCTGGAAATTGCGCAGGAAGCGTGTTACCCGCCCGCGCCGGCGGCCGTTGCCGTTGTGCTCGCGGATCTCCTTGAGACCCGGGCGGTAGTCGCCCTCGACCAGCACGCTGTACCAGTTGGCCCGGTCGGCCACCGCGCCGGTCGCCTCGCGGTAGGCCTCGCACAGCTCGACCGTGCAGGCGTTGGCGGCATAAGCCCGGCGCAACACCTCCTCGCACGGACCACGCATCCGCTGGCGGGCGAAAAAGTCCATCGCCATTTCGAGCACATAGGTAACTTCCGCGTAGCCGTACTCGCGCAGGCCGGCGAGAGCCTCGGCGTACTTGCGCGCCGCGCCGGTCAGGTCGCCTTCCTCCTCGGCGATGAACGCCTCGAGCAGCCGCGGGCGCGGACCGTCGGGCTCGATCCGGGCGAGATAGACCAGTTGCTGGCGGGCGAGATCGAGCTGGTGCGCCCGCACCGCCGTCACCCCCCAGTTGAGTCGCAACTCGGCCGAATCCGGCGCGATCTGCTGGGCGCAACGGTAGCAGTGGAAGGCCTGGTCGAATTTCAGGTCGTCGCTGAACAGGATCGCCAGCGTGATCCACTGCTCGAAATCCTCAGGCGCCAGCGAGAGATAACGCTGCAAGGTCTTGCGGGCTTCGTCGCGCTGATCGAGTTCGGCATGGACGGCGGCCTTGCGTTTCAGCAACCAGTCGATCTCGGCGCCCAAGCCGATCGCGCGCTCGTAGGTCCGCACGGCCTGCTCGTAGTCGTGCAGTTTTTCGTAGACCAGCCCCAGGTTGGCCACCGCCACTTCGTCGGTCGGGTCCAAATCCAGCGCGTGCAGCAGCAGCGAGCAGGCCTCCTCCAGGTCGCCGGCGTTGGAATAGACGACCCCGAGCGTCCCCAGCAGCCGGGCCGACTGCGGAAACTCGTCCAACAGCGGCTCGAGCACCTCCTGGGCCTCGTCGGCCCGATCCAGCTCCGAAAGCGCCCACGCCTTGAGCGCGCCGAACTCGACACGATCATCCGGCTCCAGAAAGGCACCTTCGATCGGCTCGAGCGCGCGCAAAGCCTCCTCGGGCTTGCCCGCTTCGAGCATCTCGTTGGCCCGATCCAAACGCCCCTGAATGTCGTCCGCGTCCATCGACGTTCCCGCTCTTGCGCCGTCCGGCCGCGGCCGGACGGTTCGGCCGGTACCCCCCCGGACCGGCCCCGGAGACGAGCCCGCGCCGGGGCCTGCCATCATCCATAGTATATCGACCCGTGCGCCCCGGAAGCCGCAGACTTCCCGCCGCCGCCGAGCTTCATGACCAGTGTAGCGGCACCGGCGGTCGGTGTCGCCGGTCGAAGCCGGCCAGCCGTTGCGCCCCCGGACGAAGCTCCCGCGCCGCCCGCCGCGAGAATCCGGGCCGTGGACGCCAGTTGCCGCCAGCGGTCACTCGGGGAGTATGGGTGGGAGCCTCGGACGGCATCCGACCTCGCACTAGTTGCACCCGTAGTCAGCCAACAAGATCGCCAGGTCGGAAAGATCGACGCGGCCGTCACCGTTGAGGTCCGCGTGCCCGCAGTCGCTGGTGCAACCGTAGTCGGCGAGGATGACGGCGAGATCGACGAGATCGGTTTGCCCGTCGCCGTTGAGATCTCCCGCGCAGCCGAGCAGACTGTAATAGACGTAGTTGCCGACGTTGTTGTCCCAGTTGGTCACAGCCATGTCGATCGCGTGCGACGTGGTGTATTCGACCTCGAGCGAGGTGGCCGGGGTCTGGGCGACGGTGACCCAGCCGAACTCGGCGCTGTAGGTGTACTCGTCGGGCGCGAGGGCGACGCCATCCCGGCGAACGGCCACGAGCTCCTGGATGGGTTGCGCGGCGAGGTAGAACAGGCGGCGGCCGTCGGCCGGGAAGGTCTCCGTGTGGCTCTCGATGCCGTCGTTGTCGATATCGCCGAAGATGATCTTCTCGATGACGCTCGTGTTGCTGGAGCTCCACGAAGCGTTGTCCGGAAAGCCCTCGCCGGTGTTGAGGAATAGCCGCGAGCTGTCCCACCACGCGCCGGTAGCGAGGTCCAGGTCGCCGTCGGCGTCCACGTCAGCCAGCGCGACGGCCGAGCCGTAGCCGTCGAAGTAGCTCCACGAATAGGTCGGGTTGAACCCGCCCGCGGCCAGCCCGCCGTACTGGCGGAACAGACCCGATCCCGAAAGCTGCGTATTGTCGGTGACGATCAGCTCGCGGTAGCCGTCCCCGGTGACGTCGCCGCTGGTGGCCATGATGGCATCCTGATCGGCACCATCGGCGGTTTGCCACGAGGCGGTTGTTTCGAGCGTACCGCCCTGGTTGAAATAGATCTGCGTGCGCTGGCCGTTGGGAATACCGACGAGGTCGAGCCAGCCGTCGCCGTCGGCATCGACCCAGTGTACCCCCTGGTAGTGATACGTATCGTCGGAAGCCCAACTCGCCGACGTTTCGAGCATGCCGCCGACGTTGAGATAGACGTAGTTGGCGTAATAGTTCTGCGGGTCGTAGGCCCAGCCGGTACCAACGGCCAGATCGGGCCGGCCGTCGTTGTTCACGTCGCCGAACGCACAACCGAACGCGTTGGCGATCTCGTCGGATTGCCAATCGGGCAGCGCCGACAGCGTGCCGTTGTGGTTGAGGTAGAGCTTGGCGGCGTGATCGACGTTGGAGTAACGACCGAGCACCGCGACGGCCACATCGAGCCAGCCGTCGCCGTCCACGTCGGCGACACTCACATGGCCGTGGTAGGCGACATCATCGGATTGCCAATCGGGCGTGAGGGGGAACGTGCCGTCGCCGAGGTTGTAGTACACGACGAGATGCTGCTGGGCCATGTCGTTTCCGTTGGCGACGACGAAATCGAGCCAGCCGTCGCGATCGAGGTCCACGAGCGCCCCGCCCGTACTGACCTGCGTATCGGACGAAGTCCAGTCTGGATGTGTGGGGTAGACCGCGCCGCCCGCCACGGTGGCGAGGGACAAGAACACGAATACACCTGCATTATGAATACGCCTCATGGAACCCTCCCGGCGGCCTTGCCCGCCTCGTCGATAACTACCCCACTTTACCCCGCCGGGGACGCGACTCGCAAATGATTTTGGCGACGGAACCGGCAAAACCACGGGAGCATGAGCGGGGCCGCGGGCGGGCCCGTGGCCACCGAGCGTCTGGGCCCGACCCACCCGGTCCGGCGGTTGACACGCGCACGGCTGGGGGGTACACGCGGGCGCAGAAGCGGTCCGCTTTCCCACGGACCCCGACCACGCGAGGACCACGCCATGTCGAGCGAATGGGAAGTACGCCGGGAAATCTGCGAGATCGGACGGCGCATCTACCAGCGCCGGTTCGCCGCCGGCAACGACGGCAACATCTCGTACCGGTTGTCCGACGACCGTGTGATCTGCACGCCTACCCTGATCTGCAAGGGGTTCATGAAGCCGGACGACCTGTGCATCGTGGACATGGCCGGCAACCAGGTCAGCGGCAAGCGCCCGCGCACGAGCGAGGTCATGCTTCATCTCGAAATCTACCGGGCCGACCCTGCCGTCCGTGCCGTCGTACATTGCCACCCGCCCCACGCGACCGCTTTCGGCATCGCCCGGATCGATGTGCCCTCGTGCGTCCTGCCCGAGGTCGAGGTCTTCCTGGGTGTCGTGCCGCGCGCCGAGTACGAAACCCCCGGCGACGCCCGCTTCGCCGAAACCGTCCGGCCGTTTATCGGCAAGGCCACCAGCGTGATCCTCAGCAACCACGGAACGGTGAGCTGGGGACCGTCGGTCGAACGGGCCTACTGGTACACCGAAATCCTCGATGCGTATTGCCACATGCTCCTGCTGGCCCAGCAACTCGGTCACGTCGAGCGGCTCCCCGGCCACAAGGTACGT
>JALSRY010000508.1 GCA_026984555.1 Phycisphaerae bacterium | reverse complement strand
CTCGCGATAGAGCTCGGCGAGCACTTCGGGATCGTCGTTGACCCCGCGAATCAGTGGACACTGGTTCACGCAGATGACGCCGCAGTCGATGAATCGGGCGATTCCCCGGCGGGCTTCGGTCGTCAGCTCACGCGGGTGATCGAAGTGGGCCATCAGGTAGATGCGCCGGTCGGCGGTCGAATGCTCGCGGAGCAGTTCCTGGAGCGGTTGGTCATCGAGGATGCGGAAGGGGTTGAACGCGGGGATCTTCGAGCCGATGCGGATGATGCGCACATGGGGAATCGCGCGCAATCGCGTGATGATCTCGCGCAGTCGCCGCGTGCTCATGATGAGCGGATCGCCGCCGGTCAGCAACACGTTGGTGACTTCCGGATGGTCCGCGATGTAGCGGATGCCCTCGGAAATGTCCTTGCGCACCTCGTCGTTTTCGTCCATGAACAGGCGCTTGCGGAAACAGTAGCGACAGTAGGCGCCGCACACCTCGTTGCACAGCAGCAACACGGTGTCTTGATACTTGTGCTGCACGCCGGGCGCGACCGTGACGGCGGCCTCGTTGCTGGCGTCGATGCGGCCCCAGTCGGCGAGCTCCTCGGCCCGCGGAATGATGAGCTGGCGTATCGGATCGTCGGGATCGCTCCAGTCGATGAGGTCCAGATAATAGTCGTTCGCACGGAACACATACGCCTGCGAGACGCGTCGAAGCACTTCCCGATCCGCGGGGGGAATCTCGGGTATGCGACCCACGTCGAGTACGTATCGGACGCGTCGGTGATCCGCTGCCACCCCGCGATCTTTCGGCAATGTCTCTCGGGCCATGCGCTTGTCCTCCGTGCAAACGGTATATGTTCGTCGGTTCGAGAGCGGGGGCGGCGGTCGCGGCCAGAGTTGAACAGCCGCGAACGAAAGCCGGCATCAGCGTCGAGCCGGGAGTGTGGAGCCGCTCGCTCAACCGTGCCCACCAGATGCTATGAGCACCGCGGCACGGACGCAAGTGTTGATAAGCTAACAGTTTATAATCGGGATGGTGGGATTCGGCGTAACCCCCTGAGAAATCAGGAAGTTAGCAGAAAACGTCCGCAAGCAGTTATCAGACCTCCGGCCGCCGAAAAACCGCCACCACGTCCTCGACCGGAACCACGAACAGGCGATTGTCGCCCTCGAAATCCACCGGGATCGCGTTCTTCGGATTGAACAGCACCTTGTCGTACTGCCGAATCGGGTAATCCTCGTCCCGCTCCACCTGAGCCGAAACCGCCACGATCCGCCCGGTGATGGTCGGGATTTCGATGTTTCCCGGCAACTGAATACCGCCCTTGGTCGTTTTCTTGTCCTCGTCCTTGCGGATCAGGACGCGCGTGCCGATCGGCTCGACGGTCTCGAGCTGAGCCTTGGGCTTGGTGTGTCCCATCGAACACCTCTGGTGTATCCTGGCGGCGATTGGCAATCACCTGTTCGATTGTATCATCGGGTGGCAGGCCCGCGGCACGTTACGCCACGGATCACGATCCACACACGGAGCACTCTATTGCATCCCGATGCGCTTCGCAAACTGCTCGATCGACTGGCCAACGGCGAGGTCTCCGTCGACGACGCCGTCGCTCGTCTGCGTTCCTTGCCGTTCGAGGACATCGGATTCGCGCGTCTCGATCATCATCGCCCGCTCCGCTGCGGATTCCCGGAAGTCGTCTTCGGACAAGGCAAGACCGACGACCAAGTGGTGGATATCTTCGCACGTCTCGCGGCCGGTGGCGGCAACGTGCTGGCGACGCGCGTATCGCCCTGCGCCGGCGAAAGGATCGTAACCTCTGTCCAGGACGCCTGTTACAATAGTCTTGCTCGGGCGGCGTTTGTCCACCGCGCCCCCGAAACCCCGGCCGCCGGCCTCGTCGCGATCGTGGCGGCGGGCACTGCGGACCTCCCCGTCGCCGAGGAGGCCCGGATCACCGCCGAGCTGATGAACCAGCCCGTCAAAACGCTCTACGACGTCGGTGTCGCGGGGCTCCACCGGCTGCTGGCCGAAAGCGAGACGCTCCGTGAGGCGAACGTCCTCGTCGTCGTCGCCGGGATGGAGGGAGCGCTCCCGAGCGTGGTCGGGGGCCTGGTGGCGGCCCCCGTCATCGCCGTCCCGACGAGTGTGGGCTACGGCGCCAGCCTCGGGGGGCTGGCGGCACTGTTGGCGATGCTGAACTCGTGCGCGGCGGGTGTCTCGGTCGTGAATATCGACAACGGTTTCGGAGCCGGGTACCAGGCGGCGTTGATCAACCGGCTCGCCAGCGCTCCGCCCGGGCCCGGCTGTCCGCAGAAAGGGGCCACGAATGAGCACTAGCGAAGGTACGCCCCGCGGTGCGGGCGGTGTGCCCGCGCCGACGCAACACGTTCCCACGATCGACCCCCGCCCCGACGATGCGCACAAAGGCTCCGTCGGACGGGTCGCGATCGTCGCGGGCAGTCGCGGCATGAGCGGCGCCGCGTGTCTGGCGGGGCTGGGCGCGCTTCGTGGCGGCGCGGGGCTGGTCCGCGTGCTGGTGCCCACATCGGCGCAACGCATCGTGGCGTCGAGCGATCCGTGTCTGATGACCGTTCCGTTACCCGAGAGCGACGCCGGCTTGCTCAGCCCGGACGGACTGCCGGCGGCGCTGGAAGACACGATCACATGGGCAGATGTTCTCGCACTCGGACCGGGGTTGGGCCAAAGCCCGCGTACCGCCGAGGCGGTCCAGTGGGTGCTGTCGGCCTTCAACGGCCCGATGGTGATCGACGCGGACGGGCTGAACAACATCGCGTCGCTCGGACCCGGCGCGTGGGGAGCCCGGCGCGGGCGCGCCACCGTGCTCACGCCCCATCCGGGCGAAGCGGCGCGACTGCGCAAAGCACTGGGGCTCAGCAAGCTGCGCTCGATGGACGACGAGACGCGGCTGCGCATCGCGCACGAGCTGGCCAGCGCGACCCAGACCGTCGTATTGCTCAAGGGACACCGGACCGTCGTCTGCACCGCCACGCAAACCTACATCAACGAGACCGGCAACCCGGGAATGGCCACCGGCGGGATGGGCGACGTGTTGACCGGGCTGCTCGCCGCCCTGGTAGGCCAGGGGCTCGGTCCGTTCGAGGCGGCGTGCGTCGCCGCACACTGTCACGGCGCCGCGGGCGATCTGTGTGCCAAGCGGATCGGCCCCATCGGCTTCCTGGCGCGCGACGTGGCCGAGGCGTTGCCGGCGGCACTGGCACAGGTGTATGGGGGGCGGCTGGGGTTCCGATGAGCTCGGCGCACGGATACCGACGACGGGCGACACGGGGCCTCGTAACCGCGCACGAGCGGCTGATGCGAGTCACGGGGGACAGGTGGTGCGTGTAGTCCTGCTGGTTACGGATTTCGAGCGGGGCGGTACGCCTCTGCGACTGGCGCGTCTGGCGCGGGGGCTGGCGGCGCGGGGGGTGGAGGTTTCGGCAGGATCGCTGGCACCGCGCGGGCCGGTTTCCGCCGACCTCGAGCGCGACGGAATCGCCACGTTCGCATGTGATGCGCGGGGGCGATACGACGCGGTGGCCCTGGTGCGGCTGGCGCGGCATCTGCGCCGGCTGCGTCCGGACGTGGTGCACGCGACGCTCACGCACGCCAACGTCGCCGCCCGCGTGGTGGGCGACTGGTTGCGGGTGGCGGTGGTCACATCCACCGCGACGATCGAGGTCGAGCGTCGGAGCCACCTGCTGCTCGAACGGCTCACCGCCCACCTCGACGCGGGGCACATCGTCAACAGCCGGGCGCTCGCCCAGCACGTCGCCGAGTCGTTCCTGCTGGCACGCGAAAAAATCCACATCGTACCGCCGCTGCTGGCGCCGCCGGGGCGGCGGATCGAACGGGGCGCAGCGCGGCGGCGGCTGGGCGTGCCGGCGGAAGCGTTCGCGGTGGTTTGGGCGGGGCGGTTCGATCCGGTCAAGCGATTGGAGGTCGCCATCGCGGCGGTGGAGCGGCTTGCCGGCGATCCGCGAACGTGGCTGCTCATCGCGGGGGACGGTGCGCAGCGCGGGGCGTTGGAGCGGCGAATCCGCGCGGGACCGGCCGCGGAGCGGGTGCGACTGTTGGGCTGGCTCGACGATTTGACGCTGTTGTGGTCGGCGGCAGATGCGATGGTCTTTCCGTCGCGGACCGAAGGCATGCCCAACGTGGTGCTCCAAGCGATGGCGGCGGGCGTGCCGGTAGTGGGCAGCGACATTCCCGCGTTGCAGGAACTGGCCGGGGATGCGCCGCGGCTGGTGCTTGTGGCCGGGGGTGCCGAGGCGTTCGCCGACGCGCTCGAGCGGCTGCGTCGCGATCGGGCGTGGCGGTGCGAACTGGCCCGGCGCGGGACCGCATGGGCGCACGCCTTGCCTTCACCCGCCGACGCGGTCGAAGCCCTGGTTCGCATTTATCGACAGGTCGCGGGATGAGTTGCGGCGGGCCGGCGACCCGGCGGGGTGAATCGTGTATGCTTGCACGCGCAGGTGCGCGGGGTTCGCGCTGGTGCGGCTGGGCGCGCAGTGCTTGGCAATTGATGCCGTCGGGGTAGTATTTCCCGCCGCCGCCCGCGGGGTGGTGCGGGAAACAGGGATGACAGTGATGAACACAGGTGTCTCTTTGACGCACAGCCAGACGGAGGCCGGCACGAGCGGGGCGCGTCCGTTCGAGCCGATCGCGCAGCGGATCCTGATCATCGGGCTCGATGGCGCGACGTGGGACGTGTTGCGGCCGATGATGGAGGCGGGGCGGATGCCGGCGCTCAAGGCGTTCATCGAACGGGGGGCCGCCGGCGTGCTGCACTCGACCCGTCCGCCGATCACGCCGGCGGCGTGGACGACGTTCATGACGGGCAAGGGGCCGGGGCGTCATGGAATCGTGGACTTCGAGAAGTACCACGTTCGGACGCACCAGCTCACGTTCAACAGCACCTACGAGATACGCGAAAAGACGATCTGGGAACTCCTGAGCGACAAGGGGTTGCGGGTCGGGAGCATCAACGTACCGATGACCTACCCGCCCAAGCCGGTCAACGGTTTTGTCATCAGCGGTTTCGAGACCCCCAGCATCGACGCCGAGTTCACCTATCCGCCCGAGCTCAAACAAGACATCCTGCGCGCGATCCCGCACTACAACTACCGCACGAACTGGCAGCGCAAGGCTTTCGGCGGACTGGAAATCCTCAAGCGCAACCTCGACTACATCTGCGACAGTTTCGACCAGGGACGCCAACTGACCGAGTTGTGCGGCGAAAAATACGGCTGGGACGTTTTGATGGTCGTGTTCAAGCTCGTGGACAACCTCCAGCACAAGGCCTGGAAGTATCTCGATCCGCGCTTCAACCGCCGCTATCCCCGGCAAGCCGAGATGGCGGCGGCGTGTTTCGAGCGGCTCGACAAGGCGCTGGCGGGCCTGTTCGCCTATGCCGAAAAACACGACGCGATGGCGTTGATCATGTCCGACCACGGGCACGGGAGTCTCGACGGCAAGGCCCAACCCAACCTGCTGCTGAAACGCTGGGGCTACCTCGCGCTGCGCAGCCCCCTCGAACAGGCCGAACAACGCACGGGCTACTGGTGGCACCGCCTGACCAAGGGCAAGGCCAACCGCTTTCAGCAGGGCAATCGCGGCATCGAACGCGACCTCGCGATCGACTGGTCGCGGACCAAGGCCTGCGTGATGCACGCCGGCATCTACGGGTTCCTGTACATCAACCTCAAGGGTCGCGGGCCCATCGGCATCGTCGAGCCGGAAGATTACGAGCGGGTGCGCGAGGAGATCGCCGGCCGGCTGCGCGCCGCGACGGCTCGAACCCCCGACGGTCGCGATATCCATATCTTCCCCGAGGTGTTCAAGACCGAGCAGCTCTATGGCTGCAAGCGGGAGGACTACCCCGACCTGCCCGACCTGCTGCTGGCGCCGCAACCGGGGCTGGCGGTCGTGCGGAAAATCCGGGGGTACCACCCCGTGCGGTGGTGTTCGCAACGCCGGCTCGAGGGCACGCACCGGGCCGAGGGCGTCGTCGCGATGGCCGGCCCGGGAGTCCGGCAAGGGGTGACGATCGAGGGCAACATCGTCGATCTGACACCGACAACGCTGGCCGCGCTCGGGTTGCGGGTTCCGGTGGACATGGAGGGGCAGGTACTGGCCGACGCGTTCGTCCGCCAGCCGATCGTCGAGCGTGAGCCACCGGTCGAAAAAGCCGCCGAAGAAAAGACCGAGGTCTACTCGGAAAAAGAGCTCGACATGCTCGAAAAGCGGCTCAGCGACCTGGGCTACCTCGAATAGCCGGAAACGGCTCGCACCGCATGGAGCCGGGCCGTGTGGGGCCCCGCGCGCCAGGCCTCCGAGTAGTGGCGGATTTCCATCCTGGGACCGAGCAGGGCCGGCAGCTCGCCCGGTTGAAGAACGTGGTCGTCGCGGGAGGGCCGGCCGTGGCGAGCGCGGTGGACGGTCGTGAACGTTTCGACGACGAGGCTGCCGCCGGGGTTGAGGTAGCCGGAAGCACTGCGCAGCAGGGAACGATCCAGAAACCGAAAGACGGTGATGAGGTCGAACCGCTCGTCGGGCCGCAAAACCCCACCCAGACCGCGGGAGGATTCGAGATCGGCGCAACGCCAGTCGATCGGCGGCGCTGCCGGGGCATAGCGCCGTTGCAAGTCCCCAGCGCGGGCCAGCGCGTCCGGGAGCACATCCACCCCGACGACCCGCCACCCCGCCGCGGCGAGAAAGACGGCGTCACGCCCCGTTCCACAGGCCAAATCGAGCGCCCGCCCCGGTGCGAGCCCCGCCGCGACGTTCTCCAGGAATGCGGCGGGCTCCCACAGTCGGCCGACCTCGTCTCCACCGGGCGACACCCCGGCCGACGGCGACGTGACCGCCACTTCCCCCCGTCGCCGAACCGATTCCAGCCAACGTACCGTGTCCCGCGCCAACTCGAGCGGTCCGGCGACCGTAACCACCTGCTCGCGTGGCGGCAGTTCGTGGGTGCGATCGGGGAGCTCGGCGCGCGGAATGTTGACGGCATCGGCGAGCGGGCGGCGCCGGGCGGTGTCGGCGTCCCGCGGATCGAGTATTCGCCGCCGAACCAGCCGCAGCCGCATGCGTGCCCCAGGTGCCGATCAGACCCAGATATCGACGATGCGGAACGCCGTCGCGATGGTCGCGATGACCTGGTCGGCGACGCAGCCGCTGGCGAGCGTCATGCCGCTCGAAAGCATCAGCAGGGCGATGAGGCGTTTGCGACGTTGCATGATCGAGACTCCTTTGCAAGCCCCCGTGTTCCTGGTCGGAATACGCATCTTGGTGGGCATTGTAGCAACTGGCGGGGTGTCGCGGAGTTTTCCGGCGGCACGCCTCCGCAACCGGCCGAGGATGCCCGCAACCGGGACATCGCCCACCAACCCGCTGCATTCGGCCCCGTCGAGCCCGCGTGCCGCCGTTGAATCGCCGCCTGGGAGCTACTATTCTGTATATGCCAGCCGCAAGGAGGGTTCGGGGGGGCTTGTGCCGCGTAAGGGGGTGACGCGAGGGACTCGGATGAGCGTGGGACCGCGAGCTTCCAGCACGACCGCCGGGCCGGCGCCGCGCGCATTCTCGCTCGCCGAGCTGCTCGTCGTCGTGGGGATCGTCACGCTCCTGATCGCCCTGATGCTCCCCCCGCTCCAGATGGCCCGCCGCAAGACCATGCAGACGGCGTGCAGTGCGCAGCTCCAGCAGCTCGGGCGGGCGCTGGAAGGAGCGCGGGCCGATTATGGTTTCTACCCGCTCTGGGACGACGGCGGCGATTCGATCCGCTACACCTGGATCGACGTGCTCATGCAGAATCAATTGCTCAGCCCGTCGGGAGCTCCCGAGCGGAGTCCCGGTGGCCGAGCGATTCGGGGGCTGGGCTATTGCCCCGCCGACCGCTTGCCCGATCCGCTCAACAGCGCCCGACACCAGGGGCTCATCTATCCGCCGCGGCACAACCGCGCGGGGATCGACTACAGCTACGGCATCGGTGTGCCGCTCTCGGCCGGGGGCTGGGCGTGGCAATCCGGCAGTGCACGAGACGGTCGGCCGCGGCGGTTTCCCGGCTACGAACGGGGGACCTCCGGCCGCGTGCTCGCCGGTGATGCCGTCTCCGCGGCGATCTACAACCTCAGCGGCGACGCGTTGCGCACCGGCATCTGGAACGCGCCGACCCAGTTCGACAACACCATCGCCTGGGGGCGGCACCCCGGCGGAACCGACGGGGCGCAGGCCGCCAATCTCCTGTTCCAGGATGGACACGTCGAGAGTGTCGGATTCCACTCGGGGCGGCGCTACCCGGTCAACACGTCGCGCTACTACGTGTGGCACGCGGGCGAGTCGATCCACGTCGGCCCCGAGGATCGCTACGAGGACAACTGGTACCCGTGCGTGCCGCCCGCCTCGACCGGCAGCGGGCGCGGCGTCTACCCCGCCGAGCTCGACCCGCGCTGGTACACGCGAACCCACCGCTGGACGCGCGTCAAGCCCAAATAGCCCCCGCCCCACCACGAGCATCCTGACCGGAAAGCGTCGTACCCTGACCGGAAACCACCGCTCACGGCGGTTGCCAGTGGTTTCGGGGGCGTGCTATGCTGCCGGTCTGGCCCCGGAGCGATGCGCGTTGGCCGGGGGGCAGGTTCCCGAATCCCCGAGGGTGTCATGGCCGCAGCCAGCGGAAAGAAAACGACGCGCCGCCGCACGCGGAAAAAAAAACAGCACGTCAAGCGGGTCGGCTCGCACCCCGCGATGGTGTTCGAAGTGTCGTGGGAGGTCTGCTGCCAGGCCGGTGGGATCTACACCGTGCTGCGCAGCAAGGCGCCGGCGACCGTCCGTGACTGGGGCGACAACTACTTCGCCGTCGGCCCCTATCGTGAAGACGCCGCCCGGATCGAGTTCGAACCGCAGAAACCCGCGGGCGTGGTCGCCGACATTCTCGGCGAGCTGCGCGCGGGCGGCCTCCAGACCCACTTCGGCCGCTGGCTGATCACCGGGCGGCCCCAGGTCATCCTGATCGACCTCGATTCGATCGCGAACCACATCAACGACATGAAGTATTTCGTCTGGAAAGACCTCGGGATCGGGATGCCCTTCGGCGAGCACGAGGACAACGCGATCACGCTGTTCGGCTACGCGGTCGCCGACCTGCTCCAGACGGTCCACCGGCGACTGGGCAATTTCCCGATGCTGGCACATTTTCACGAGTGGCAGGGCGCGTTGGCGCTGCCGCTACTCAAGTTGCGCGGCGAGCGCTTTCCCACAGTCTTCACCACGCACGCGACGCTGGTCGGCCGCAGCCTCAGCGCCGCCCACATCGACTTGTACGATCACATTCGCGAGGTGGACGCGCCCCGCGTCGCGGACGAGCACGGCATTCGCCACCGCTACGAGATCGAGCGGGCGGCGACGCAACACGCCGACGTGTTCACGACGGTATCCGAGATCACGGCCGAGGAGGCCGAGTGCTTCCTGGACCGTGAGCCGGACCTGCTGCTGCCCAACGGGCTGAACGTCGAGCGGGCGGCGGCGCCGCACGAGTTCCAGAACCTCCACCAGCGTTGCAAGGAACGCATCCACGATTTCGTGCGGGGACATTTTTTCCCCAGCTACACCTTCGACCTCGACCGCACGCTCTATTTTTTCATCGCGGGACGCTACGAGTATCGCAACAAGGGCATCGACATCTTCATCGAAGCGCTCAGCGAACTGAACCGGCGGCTCAAGGCCCGGCCGGAAGGCGTCACCGTCGTGGCGTTCATCATCGCCCGCGCGGCGTACCGGGGCCCCAACCTCGAAACACTCAACCGCCAGGCGATGTTCAACGAGCTGCGCAATACCTGCGAAGACATCCAGGAAGAGATGGGGCAGACGCTGTTCGATTGCGTCTCGCAGGGGCGGCTGCCCGACATGGACGAGCTGCTCGACGAATACGCGCGCGTGCGGCTCAAGCGGATGCTGCACGCCTGGGTGCAAAGCCCCCCACCGACCATCGTTACGCACGATCTCGAAGACGACGCCGGTGATCCGGTACTCAGCCATCTGCGTCGCCGGGGGTTGCTCAACGCCCCCGAAGACCCGGTCAAGGTCATCTTCCACCCGGAATTCATCACCTCGACCAGCCCGATCCTCGGCCTGGAGTACGACGAATTCGTCCGCGGTTGCAACATGGGGGTGTTCCCTTCATATTATGAGCCGTGGGGCTACACGCCGCTGGAATGCATTGTCCGCGGCGTACCTGCGATCACGAGCGATCTGGCAGGTTTCGGGGCCTACTTGATGGAACACTACCCGGACCACGACGCCAACGGGATGTTCGTAGCCCGCCGGCGGCACGTGAGCACCGAGACGACGATCT
>JALSRY010000507.1 GCA_026984555.1 Phycisphaerae bacterium | reverse complement strand
CCGGGACAATCCTGCTGGCCGACGACGAGGAGGTCGTGCGCACAGTGGCGCGGGCTTCGCTCGAGCGGTTGGGCTACGAAGTGCTCGTGGCCGCCGACGGACACGCCGCCGTCGAAACCTACCGCGAACACGCAAGCGAGATCGACCTGGTCTTGCTCGATCTGACGATGCCCGGGCTGGACGGTCGCGAGGTGCTGCGCGAGCTGCGCAGGCTGGATCCCGACGTGCGCGCGATTCTCTCGAGCGGTTACGACGTCTCGCAACGCCGGGAAGAGTTGGGCCTCGGCGATCGCGTCCACTTCATCCAGAAGCCCTACTCGTTCGCCACCCTCGGCAACGTCGTGCGTTCGGCGCTGCGTGCATAGCTCCGCCGGCCGCGAGCCGAGCCGCAGCGAGCATCCCGGTCTGAATCGCCCGCGAAACCGGCCGGCGCCGTGCCCGGCTCGTTTGCGCGGGCAGGGCAGGGTTCGCGGCCTCAGACCGCCGGCGCCACCCCTATTTGCGCTTGGCCAGCAATGCACGCTCGGTGGTAATCATCAGTTCGACCGCCTCGGCGTCGCTCGCGACTTCGCGGAGTTCCTCGGCCAGCGTCCCGTTGAACAGCAGGGCCAGCCGGGCCAGCGCCAGCAGGTGCTCCCGCTCGTCGTGACAACAGAGAAAGACGAAAAGGTCGGTCAGCCGTCGATCCGGACCGCCAAACGGCACGCCGTGCGGCACGCGCGCAAGGCAAATCAGCGATTCGGCGGTGGCGTAGGGCAGGGGACGGCGCGGGTGCGGAAAAGCGATCCCCCCCGGCAGGGCGGTGGACGCCAGCGACTCGCGGTCCTCGATCGCCCGCAGCAGTTCGTCGGCGTCGTAGACCAGGCCCGTGCGCTCAGCGAGCCGGACCAGCTCGCGCAAGACGGATGGGCGTGATCGCGCGGCGAGGTTCATGTCCACGCCTTCGGTGGCCAGGCGGTCGGCGATGATCGTTTCCGTGTCGCTGCGGGACATGGCCCGGTCGAGGTTGCGGATGTGCCGCTCTTCGAGATTGGTCATCTCGCGCTGAAGCCAGTCGAGCATCTGAAAGCGATTGAACCGCCACTGCCCCCCGATCAGCCGACCGGGCAGCACCCCCTTCCGCGCCAGCCGTTGCAGCTCGCGCGCATCCATCCCGATATGCCGGGCGAGTTCCGCAAGTGTCATGTTGCGATACGGCATCGCCGGGATACCTCACGAAACGAATCATACTACCCTATCGGTCGGCCAGCGTCGCCGGCAAAGTCGGCTCGTCCCGTACACCGCGTGTCCCGATTCCCCGCGTGATCCCCGCGAAAGCAACCTCCCTCGGCCGGCGCGGTCATACCCGGGGGGCTCGTGTGCCCCCGATCCTTCTCGTCTGGACAGGGGAAACGGATGCGGCGTAAGTGCGCAAGCGCGGGGCGGGTGTCCTCTTGTCGGACCTCGAACGGGTTTCCTCCGCAGCCGGGTGGATCAAGCCAGCCCCAGCGGGCCCGCCACCGGCTGGAGGGCCTCGATGCACTGGCGGATGTGCTCGTCGAGGTCCATGCCGAGCAGCTCGGCGCCCGCGCGGATGTCTTCGCGTGAGACGGCGGCCGCGAACGCGGGTGTCTTGAGCTTCTTCTTGACGCTCTTGGGTTTCATGCCTTCGAGGCCCGTGGGGCGGACGAGCGCACAAGCCACGATGAATCCCGAGAGCTCGTCCACCGCGAACAGTGCCTTGCGGATCGGCCGGTCACGCGGGTACTCGTCGAGGTTCCACGTCCCGTGCGACAGGATCGCGCCGACGATTTCCTCGTCGACGCCGCGTTCGCGCAGGATGCGGGCCCCCTCGCGCGTGTGCGCGGGTGGTTCGGGCCAGCGCTCGTAATCGAAATCGTGCAGCAACCCCGCGATGCCCCAGGTGGCCTCGTCGCCACCGAGCAGCCGGGCGTAATGCCGCATCGCCGCTTCGACCGCGAGCGCGTGCTTGCGCAGCGATTCTCCTTGCGTGTACTCGCACAGTAGTTCCCAGGCCTCGTCGCGTGTCATCGGTCTGCTCCACGATCCGCGTGAGCTCGTTCCCCGGGAGCGGTCACGGCCACACAACCGCGTCGGGTACGAAGTTCTGCCGAATCATCCGCTGGTAACCCACCGCCTGCTCATACGTGCGGTAGTGACCCACGAGCACGACGTACAACGGCGTGCCATGGTGCGTCTCGCTGCGCACATACGCGT
>JALSRY010000506.1 GCA_026984555.1 Phycisphaerae bacterium | reverse complement strand
CCCGCCGTCTGGTCAAGTGTGCGATCGAGACTGGCAAACGCTTCGCCGAGCTGCTCGGGTTTGAGCGGCTTGCCGTGCCAATTGCTGCCAATCATCAGGTCCACGCCCCAGCCCTTGACCGTGCGCGCCACGATCGCCAGCGGGCGGACCCGCTCGGTCTCGATCCGCACGAGCGCGGCGGCGATCTGGTCGGGATCGTGGCCGTCGATCTGGACGACTTCGTAGCCGAAGGCTTCGAGCTTAGCGACCAATCGGGCCGTGTCCTGTTGTTGCGAGACGGGCGCAGCCTGGCCGTGGCCGTTGGCGTTGAAGATCGGGCAGACGTTGGTGAGGCTGTGATCGACGATGAAGTCGAGCGCCTCCCAGATTTGCCCTTCGCGCGATTCACCGTCTCCGATGAGGCAATACACCCGCCGATCGCTGCCGGCTTGCCGAGCGGCCAGCCCCAGCCCGGCGGCGACGCTCAGCCCTTGGCCGAGACTGCCCGTCGCGGCGTCGAAAAACGGGAACCCCTCGGCGGGATTGGGATGTCCGTCGAGCACGCTGTCTCGCGCGCGCAGCGTGTCGAGATCGTCGAGTGTCAGCCGCCGCCGCTCGCCATGCGCGACCACCACCCCGCCCAAATCGGCATACGCGGCGTAGACGATCGGGACGGCGTGCCCTTCGGAGAGCACGAGCCGGTCCGCCGCCGGGTTCCACGGGTCGGCCGGATCCCAGCGCATCTGGCGGTACATCAGGTAGGTGACCAGGTGAGCCAGCGACAGGGCACTGGAGGGGTGCCCCGAGCCGGCCGCGGTGGTCATGCGCAGCGACAACTTGCCCAACTCGACAGCCTTGGTGGAAACGACGGCGGCTAGCGACATATGCGGCTCCAACGGGAAACGGGTTGCGCTGATATCCGTAGCGGAAATGCTACTCTATCGACCGCGCTCCGCGCGGGCAAGGAACCACACGGCGCCGTCCCGGCCGTCGCCGGTGGCCGCCTCTCGCACCCGGGGAGCGTCGTTCGCTGCCGGGCGAGCGCCCCCGCCGACCCGGCCGCGTTACACGAGAATCCGGCCCGCGCGCGCGGCGGAAGACGGCTGCCCGGGGCGGGTGTTCAGGCCGGCGGCCGGTGCGGACCGCGTTCGATCAATTGCCGGCGTGGGTGGTCTGGAAATGTTTGCCAACCCAGCCTTTGGCCATCAACAGCAGGATCGGGGAGACGATCGCGATGCAGCCGAAGATGAACCACATGATCTCCGTATGCTTGGCTCCCTCGGCGGGACAATACCGTTCGATCATCCAGCCGGAGTAGATCATGGGGACGAGCACCTTGGTGAGGAACCAGGGGAACTGCGCGACGCCCATGTACTCGCCCGTGCGGCCCTCGGGGGCGATTTCGGCGGCGTATTGCAGGAAACGCGGCTGCCACATCGCTTCGCCGATCGTCATGATGAGAATGTAACCGGCCAGCGTCGAGATGTGCGGCCCCAACGCCAGCAGGAACGCCGGTGCTGCCATGACGAACGTGCCGATGATCATCATGTTGTACACGTTGGCCTTCTCGGTGATGGCGGTGATGATCGGGACGGCGAAAAAGATCAGCAACGGGTTTGCATTGGAAGCGATCTCGAAGTATTCGCCCACCCAGCCTTCAAACGCCCGGGAGATGTATTGCGGCAGAATGAGCCAGTTGTAGGTGAATAGTGTCTGTACCGGGATCAGTGCGAAGATGAAAAAGGCGAACTTCGCGTCTGCGAGCGGGTGCTTGGCAATATAGCGAATCGCCCGGCGATGCCACTTGCGCGGCAGCAGCATGACTACGAGAGGGGCGATGAACACGAGGGCGGCCAAGCCCCAGCGGATCCGCGATTCGCTGGGGTGATAGAAGTACGGCGCGCTACCCTTGAACACGAGCAAGAGCATCGCTCCGAGCCAGAACAACCACATGTGCGGCCGAACACGATCTTCCGTTTCGGATTCGGCGGGCGGCAAGAGGTCCTGCTCGGCGGGGTCGGCCGATTCGTCGGCTTTCTCGTTCTCCTTTTCCTCGGCCTCGATTCGAGCCGTCTCCGTCTTGGCCCATTCGATGGCGTCGCGTTCGGTCTTGGGTGTAAGGATGATCGCCGTGCAAATCAGCGCCACGAGCGTAAAACCCGTGTAGACCCAGTAGGTTCCGGGGATGCCCAATCCGAGATAATGCTCGTCGCGCACGAGGAACGCGAAGGTTGGCAGC
>JALSRY010000505.1 GCA_026984555.1 Phycisphaerae bacterium | reverse complement strand
TGAGGGTGTGCCGCGCGGCCGTCGTGTGCCGCGCGACCGGCGCGGGCGGTATCGGCCGCGGCGCTAGCGCATGATCCAGCGGCTGCCGAGCAGGCGCGGTTCGATGAAGTCGCGGTAGCGTTGGGAGGCGGGCAGGACGTAGCTCAGTTCGAGGGTCTTGCGCAGCGTGAAATGGCGGGGGTTGACCGAGACCACCCGCTCGATTCCCAGCGCGTCGCGGACGGTTTTCGTCTCGGGGACGCCGGGCTTGTAAGCGGGGTTGCGCAGGATGCGGGCTTCCCCGCTGAGGCCGGATACGTAGATGGTGAACGTTTCCGTGTCGATGTCGTCGGCGCGCCAGATCGCGACCGATTCGCGGGCGTAGTCGTCGCCGACACGCAGCGGCCCGATGGCGCGGCTCGGGGGTACGAGGTACTTGAACGCGACCTTGTGGCGTTCGCGGATCGCATCGAACACGATTGGGCTGATGCCCGTGTCGGTCGGGATCACCCGCAAATCGTCGGTGACGAGTTCGAATGTCGGGAAGAAGTAGCGTGTGGCGTCGCCGTTGTTCACAACGGTGTAGAGCATGTACCAGTAAATCTGCGGCCGCTGCGAGCCCGCGACCTTCACGGCGATCCGGCGCGGCGGCACGTATTTGAAATCGAGCTGCCACGATATGGGCGTCGGCGACGGGCGCGGCCCGGAACCCACTCCGTCAACGGCCGGGCTCGTCTCGCCGCCGCGCAGCCCACCCGTCGCCAGCAATACCACCGCGATCGTCGCCAACCGTCGCATAGGTCTCTCTCCAGGGCTCCGCGTCCCGTTGTCGGTCGCGGCGAGTTCGCCAAACCCCCGGCGCGCTAGCCGCCGTACTGATTCCGGATAATCACGCTGGCCGGGTTGCCGGGCAGGTCGAGCGCTCCCAGCGTTTCCGAAGCAGCGGTTCGGATGGTCATGTTCTTTTCCGATTCGGCGATGGTGATGATCCGCTTGATCATGTCGTCGGGCAGATGGTTGCCGGTGCGTTTGGCGGCCTCGGCGAGCGCACCGAACATGGTGACCCGCATGGCTTCGGGTTGTTTGGTGTCGAGCGCCAAGCGTGCCACCGCCTGTTGCGCCTCCTGGGTGCCCATGTAACCGAGCACGTGGGCCACCGTTGCCTTGAGGGTGGCGTCGTCGGTCTTGAGGGCCGCCAGCAGTGCCGGCTGGGCGTCGTGGATGTCGAACAAGGGGTTGTCCGACAGTGCCAGCAGCTCGATGGTTTGGGCGGCCTCCAACGCCAGGGATACGCCCAGCTCGGGCGTGATCTGCGTCGCGCCGGTGGCCTTGGCCGCCGCCGAGATTGCTTTGCTCATTTCCTCGGCCGTCGGGGTTTCGGGAACCAGCTCGATCCGCGGGTTGGCTTGAGCCAGGGTTTCGGCGGTTTCGAGGTGGCCGGGGGCGGCGGTGATGATCACCGGGGTTGCGGAAAAGCTGATGTCGGCGTCGAGTTGTTTGATCGCCCCGGGCAGGTCGGGCTTGCTGATATCGGCCGCGAGCACGATCACATCGAGGCCGGGCAGTTCGTGTCGGGCCTGTTCGAGCCCCGGCAGCAACGACGCAGCGATCAGCACTTCGTAGCCGGCGTCGCGCAGAATCCCCGCGGTCGCGTTGGCGTGTTCTTCGCTGGGGTTGACGATCAGGGCGTTACGGCCACCGCCGTAGAGCATGAGGGCTTCGCTCAGCACGGGCATGAGGTTCTGCTGTCCCTGGAAGGGCTTGCTCGGCAGCGCATTGCCCAGGACGAGCCCGGCCCGCACACGCACCATCCGGTCGGGGAACGCGAGCGCTTCGGCCAGGGGCGTGCGGTCGCCCTCGCCGGCGAGCAGGCTGGCCGGTCCGGCGGTCGTTCTCAGGGCCAGGATGGTTCCGAGCGCTACCGCCGGCTCGTGCTTGTCGAGGCCGCGGGCCAAGGCCATTTGGCAATACGACGAGCCGGCCGACTGGGCGAAGTACAACGCCGTGGGGTAGTCCGCCGGGCGGGTGTGGTCGGTCCGTCCCTCGGGCAACTGAGCTTCCCGCCGGAAATTCGCCGCGATCCACAGTGCGAGGGCGGCGCGGTGGTCCGGGTCGGCGAGCAGGGCCTCCTCGCAGCAGCGCATGCACATGATTTCGTTGAAGATGGGCGTGGGCACGGGGACGTTCTGGAGGATGTCGTCGTTCCAGTACCACACGTTGGCCGCGTCGAGCCGCGGGT
>JALSRY010000504.1 GCA_026984555.1 Phycisphaerae bacterium | reverse complement strand
GACAATTCGTGCGGAGCCGCTGACGCACCCTTGACGTGCCGGGCCAACCGCCGCGAAGCAACCATGAAGGATTCCAGCCGTGGCCACCGACGGCATCATCAACTTCAACAAACCTGTGGGTATCACCAGCGCCAAGGCGCTGTACCGTGTGCGCAAGATCACGGGCGTTCGCAAGAGTGGTCACGCCGGCACGCTCGATCCCGGAGCCGACGGCGTGCTGGTGTTGTGCCTCGGCAAAGCAACCAAACTCACCGAAGCGCTCATGGACCAGCCCAAGGTCTACCGCGCCAGCGCCCGACTCGACGTGACCAGCGAAAGTTTCGACAGCGACCGCCCGCTGATCCAAGTGCCGGTCGATCGCCCCCCCACCCGCGACGAGGTGCAAAAAGCGTGCGCGCGGCTCGAAGGCACGATCGAACAGGTGCCGCCGGCCGTTAGCGCCATAAAGGTCGGCGGACGACCGGCTTACAAACGTCAACGCGCCGGGGAAACCGTCGAGCTGCGCCCCCGCCCCGTACGCATCTACTGGATTCGCATCCGCCGTTACCAGTGGCCGCGACTCGATTTCGAGATGGCCTGCGGTCGCGGTACGTATGTTCGCGCGCTGATTCGCGACTGGGGGGCGGCGTTGGACGTCGGGGGGTGCCTCACGGCGCTGACGCGCACACAGGTCGGCCCGTTTCGTCTCTCAGAGGCGACGACGTTCGAGATGCTCGAGGCCGCGGACGACTGGACGTACTTGCTTACGCCGCTGGAACAGGCCCGTTCGCGGCTCGCGGAGCGGCCGGTACCGATTCCGCCCCCGCCAATCGACGGGTAACCGGCGTTCCTACGTCCCGGGTCCGAGAATCCCGCCGGTTGGGGTGTATGCTCGCCGCTCTGAGAAGATTATCAAGTTCGGGGTTGACTTGCGCCCCCACCAAAGGTGAAAATCGGGGCTGGTCATCGCGGCTGCCTGCCTATAATGAGGCATCGCGGAAAAGCGATGGTCGGACGAGAAACCGATTTATTCAGATTCATCATCTGGGCAGGGAAAGGCCGGGGCTTGGGTTGCCGGCCGTAAGGGAAAGCGAGGAGGGAAGCTGTGAAGAAGCGTATTCTGGGGACAACCTTGGCGTTTGCGATGTTGTCCACGGCGGTTGCGCTGGCGGACTTCAGCGGTGACTACGCGCCGGACCAATGGAACTTTTACACCGATTCGACGGGTACGGGCACGCTCACGGCCAGCGAGATGTACGTGACCGGCATCGACGACGGGACGACGGGGTACACCGAGTACTGGATCGTCGCCGCCAGCGACGGTGATATTTCCTTTTCCTGGGAGTACCTGTCCGACGACACGCCGGGGCAGGATTACGCCTTTTACGCGCTGAATCTCAGCGAAGTCATGCTGTCGGATACGGGCGGCGATTCGGGTTGGATCACACTCCCGGTCCAGGCCGGCGACACGATCGAGCTGGGCGTTCGCTCGCTCACCGGAACCGGCGGGCCGGGCAACCTGCGCGTCACCAACTTCGTGCCCGAGCCTTCCACCCTCGCGCTGCTCGGGTTGGGCGTGGTCGCGCTGTTTCGGCGGCGTTAGCGGCGCCGCGTGTCGGTGGCGGGAGCGCGGCTGATTTTGCGGCACTGCCGGCCTGCGATGGTCCGATATAGCACTCACACGGCCTGGGGCTGCTACGAGCGGCTTCGGGCCGTTTCGGTGCGCCGTTCACTCGGGCCGCGGGA
>JALSRY010000503.1 GCA_026984555.1 Phycisphaerae bacterium | reverse complement strand
CCTCGCCAAGAGAACTGATTCTGCTGTTTGAGGCGAAGCCTTGCGCGGCGTTGAATTGAACATCCCCACGCAGGCGTGAATCCCCTCGGTCCACGGCGCCGCGGCCGAGTAGCCACGGCGCCGCGCCCGCCCGCGATGCACAGTGGGCATCTGTGTAATCAACGATACGCATCCCACATCGCGCCCGCGAACAACGACCACGAGCGGAAACGCCCCGGCGGCTCGGTCTGCATGAACCGGTCCTGGTAGTCGAACAACGCCGCGTGATTCCAGTCATCGTGCAGGCCCAGTATCCGAGCCGACAGCACCTCGCCGACCCAGGCGTTGGCCGTGCAACAACGACGATAGTGGGCGTCCCAGTCCGGATCGTCCTGCTCGGGCGAGAAGCAGTGGCGGATGCCCCACTCGGGCATGCCGATCTGCCCAGACGTATACCCCACGCCACGATCCACGTCCGCCTGCGACACATAGAACGTCTGGCAATCTTCGCCAAACGGCGTGTTCCGTTGCGCGATCGAGAGCATGTGCGCATCGCCGAGCAAATAGCCGGCGTACATGATCGGCCACTTGCGGCCGGAGCTGTGCCCACCGTCGGCTTCCCAGCCTCCGCCCGCGTCGGCGATGCCGCCGAAGTCGATCCCGAGTTGCACGAGCCGAATCACCAGCACCTGCTTGTCCGGCACGTTGAGCAGCGTCAGCAGCGACGCATCGCCCATGTCCGTCGTCATCTCACGCCCGTAGTCGGGCATGTTCGAACGCGGGTGGATGAACCGCCCGTGCCACGTCGGCTGGTGGTCGAGCCACACACGCTCCAGCCGACCCGCCACGTCCGCCACACTCGGCGTCCCCGCGACCGGCGACAGGCTCGGCAACAACTCCATCCGAAGCTCCGACACGTTGTGCAGCGGCTTGGCTCCCGCGACATACGGCGGGCGGAAGGAGCCCACCGGCGGCGACGCGCTCAAGCACGTCAGCACCGCCGCGGTTTCGAGGTACGTATGTTCGGCGCCGTCGCAGCTTTGCGTCGAGACCAGCGAGCGGCCCGGCTGGAGCACGAGCGGCAGCGTCACGCCCAACCCCGGATCATAGTTGTAGGCCCGACTATCGTACGCTTGCACGTCGGTGACGGGCGGATCGACCATCGAGCCGTTGCGTCCACCGGCCGGCGCCGGCGAGATCGCCGTGATCGTCACCGGACCGAGCACGAACGGGTCGCCGTTGGCGAACTGCCCCACCGGGTACTCCCGATCGAACGTCCAGGTGATCCCGTGGCGAGCGACGGTGCGCATCATCGTCACCGGCGTGTCGCCCGAGGAGGATTCGACCGTCACAACCAGCGTATCCGCGCTGTGCAAACCGCTGTCGTCGGTCACGGTCAGCTCGATCGTGTGCATGCCGGCGACGAGCGTGAAGCTCGTGGTCGGGAACGGCCCCATCGCGACCAGTTGCGAGCCTTCCATCCAGCGGTAATTCACGATCGTCCCGTCGGGATCGTAGCTGGCGCTGGCATCCACATGCACGACCGCCGACCCGTCGCCGTCGTCGTCCTGCACGGTTTGATCAGCTCCCGCGTCGGCCACGGGCGGGAGCGGATCGCTGCCTTGGCCGGGTTCCACCGTGACGTTGCAGACTTCGTGCGTACCGGCGCCGGCTTGGATCGCCCAATTGGCGAGTTCCGACACGCCGGCCTGTTCGCTGCGGAAGCCGTAGTTGCGCGCAATGCGGCGTTCGACGCCGTCCGCGGGGGTGACGTACACATCGTAGCGGTGGGCCGTGCAGTCCACCACGATTCGAAACAGGTAGGTCTCGCCCACGTTGTACGATAGCGTCTGGTCGGCTGCGTAACTGCCGCCGTTGCGGGCGTCGATGGTCCCGGAGGTATTGAACCGCACCAGCACCGCGAAGTCCGAGTACGCCGCCCCCGTCCCCGCCGACAGCGCGAAAATTCCGTCCATGTTCGCATCGTGCGGCGTCGCGAGGAACTCTACCGTAAACGTGCCCGATTGGGCGTCGAACGGGAAGTTCTGCCAGCTCGACGTTGCGGTATGGCAATCCATCGGCGGGGCGGCCTGCACAACCACCGCAACGGTGTCGGTGTCGACGACCTGGTCGCGACAGGCTTCGAGCGTAATCGTGTGCGTACCGACCGGGAGACTCACGATGGCGATCGGGCTGGGGCCCTGGGCCAGCATGGTCTCCCCTTCTTTCCAGCGGTAGCAGGTGATGACGCCTTGGCTGGCGCTGCCGTTGAGCGTGACCGCTTCAACACCATCGCCATCGGCATCGACGACCTGCTGATCGGGACCGGCGTTGGCGTCGATGGTCCCTTCGTCCTGTCCACCTCCGCCATCGCCGCCGCCGTTCTCATCGCCCCCACCTTGCGGCGTCATCGTGCGAACGGCCAGGTCGTCCACCCATTTCTGCCCGGCGTCCATCGCCCACACGCCGACCGCCCCCGCGGTGCGACGCCCGACCGAGTCATCCACCGCTTCCATTTGCCAATCGGCCGGCTCGGTGGAACCGTCGGCCCACACTTTCGCCAGCACATGCGTGGCTTGGCCGTCGTCGTACACCTGGACCTTGAAGCGATACCAGCTCCCCGCTGCGGGGACGATATCCGACGTGACCGTGCCGTCGAGCGACGTCCCGTGCGGACTGAGCTCAAACGGAACGTCCCAATACGCCCGCAAACGGTAGTACGTGTCGCTGTGGGGATAATCGCTGAAAAACGTCACCCCCACGCCCCCGCGCGCATCGCTGCGCATCATCCGGCCGGTGAATTCATACCCCGACCAGGTTTCGGCGGCGGAAGCGACGAAATGCGCGTGGATGTTGTTGAGCGTACTGGTCGTGCCGAAGACGTGCGAGCCACCAACCGCCGCAACCGAAAACAGCCCCGGGCTTTCCGACAGCCCGTTGTCCCGCCCGGTGGGCAGCCAGCCCGTCGGCGTTTGGCCGACCAGATCATCCTCGAAGTCCTCGTGCCAGTCCAAGGCATCCGAGGCACGCTCGATCTCGATCTCGGTTTCATCCGTCGAAACGTTGCCCTGATCGTCAACTACTTCGAGCCGGACGCGGTGATCCCCCGGCGGGAGGTACGCCGTCGCGACCGGCTCGGGGCCCTCGGCGATCAGCACATCACCCAGCAGCCAGCGGTAACGCACGATCGTCGTGTCGCGGCTGGAACTGCGGCTGCCGTCGAGCTGTACCGCCACCAGACCGCCGGAATCGGCGGCATAGAGCACCTGGTCGGGGCCGGCGTCGGCGACCACCGGGGGTTGGTCGTTGATGGTAACCACCGCCTGGTTGCAACCGATCTGGATACCGCCGATCGTGACCGACAGTGCGATCGCCACACTTCCGAGCCCGCGTGCCATCCGCGTTACCCTCACCCCGTGCAGGACTTCCCCGTCCGCAAACTCCCAGCGGTAGTCGCCCGCGGGCAGCGTGTCGTGCTCAGCGGACACCACGGCCTGGAGCGAGAGGATCGGCACCCCTTCGGGGTACCTGACCTCGGCGGCGATACTCATCTCGGGAATGACGGGCACGTCGAGCGAAGCGCTCGCGAGTTCCGTCGCACCGCTCATGGCGCGCACCCGCACCGTGTGCGTACCGCTGTGCAGGAAAGTATAGCGGATCGTTTCGGAAGTCGAAGCGTCCTCCCCGTCGATCTGCCAGTGGTAGGAAACGTTGTCGCGAGCCAGGACGCCGGTGGCGACTGCTTCGAGCTTGACGTCGAGCGGTCCCACGCCGCCGGCGGGGTCGGCGACGATTCGCAGGGTCGAATCTTCGTTGCCGCCGTCGCCACCGCTGCCACCGGCCCACGCCCAGTTCCCAAAGCCCCCGCCCGAATCCTCGCTGGAATCGCTCCCGGTATCCGCTTGCGCATCGTCGGCGGGCGCCTGGGCATTTGGGTCAGACGTGGAAGCGGTTTCGCCATTGCTGGCGGCGTTGTCCGCCAGCGTATCGAGCACGTCGATCGCATCGGGTGACGCCGGGCCGGGCGCACATCCATTGCCGTCGACCACCAGCCCCGTACACAGCAACGAGACACACAACAGCGTCGCGCCAAGTCTGCTCATGCTCTTTCCCCAAGCCTCCCCGACTCCCGCGAGATCACGACCAACGCAGTCTTTGCTCCCCACTCTTCTTTTTTGTTATTCGGAAACAAAATAGGCAAATCCGACCAGCCCCAACCTCCTTACCCAATTCCCGGGCAGGTCCTCGAAAAAATGCAGCCCGGCCGCCAAACAAACCATTCACCAGCTATTGGATCGGCATGATCCGGTAATGCTCATGACGCGGAATCCCCCCGTTTACTAAAGTCGTCCCCTCCATCACCCCCGGACCGTACCAGCTCCCATCCCCCGGCGCGTGTCGCAGAAAACCTATCCGTTCCTGCACGGTCGTAATCTTAGCGCCGCACCCCACCTTGTCCATCTTACCAGCGGGCCTGAGTGAGCTTTTTTTCGACAAAAGCGCTCCCGAGCGGATTTTGTCCACGCGGACACTTTGGCTATCATGGTCCGCCCGTTCCGCGACCCGCCGACGCCGCGGTACGCGGAATGATCACCGGCGTGGCCTGGTCCGCGCGGGAGCGACGAATTCCATACTGTGAAAGGCTGATTCGAGTGAAAAACGTACTGATTCTCGGCGCCGGGCAAAGCGCCCCCTTCCTCATCCACTACCTGCTCGACCAGGCCGAGGCCCACGATTGGTTCGTCACCGTCGCCGACCGTGACGAATCCCTCGCGCGCGAGCGTGTCGGAAACCATCCGCGCGGCAGCGCAACCTATTTCGATGTCAACGACCTGGCGTTGCGATCGGCGTTGATCAAGCAGTCCGACCTGGTCGTCAACCTGATGCCGCCGATGTTTCAACCCCAGATCGCCGCCGACTGCGTGCAACATCATGCGCACATGGTGTCGGCGTCGTACCGCGAGGAGCGGGTACGAGACCTCGACCGCGACGCGCACCGCAACGGCATCCTGCTGCTGACGGAAGTCGGGCTCGACCCGGGCATCGACATCATGTCGGCGATGGAGATCATCGAACGCGTCCGCACCCGCGGTGGGTACGTGGAGCGTTTCCGTTCCTACGGCAGCGGCGTCCCCGCGCCCGACGTCGACGCGAACCCACTGCGGTACTGCATCACCTGGAACCCACGCAACGTCGTCATGTCCGCCGAACACGGGGCGCAGTACCTGCTCGACGGCCAAATCAAGATTGTGCCGTGGCACCACGTTTTTCAACACTCGTGGCTGGTGGACGTGGACGGTGTCGGCAAGATGGAGGCCTACCCCAACCGCGATTCCCTTTCCTACGCGTCCGTCTTCGGGCTCAGCCGCGTGAAAACCATGATCCGCGGCACGTTGCGTTATCCCGGCTGGTGTGAAACCTGGCTCCAGATCGTCCGGCTCGGAATGCCCAACGAGCACATCCGCATTCCCCGTCTGCACGAACGCAGCTATGCGGAGATCGTCGAGATGTTTCTGCCGCAGTCCACATCCGGCGGGCGGCTCGACAGCCGTGTAGCGAACTTCCTGCACATCAGCGAGACCGGTCGAATCATGGAGAACCTGCGCTGGCTCGGACTCTTCTCGACCGAGCCCGCGGGCATCGACGGGGAGACGGCCGCTGACGCGCTGATCCACCTGTTACGCAAGAAGCTCGTGCTTCCCCCGGGGGCGCGCGACATGGTGGCGATCGTCCACGAACTCGAAGTGTGCTACCCCGAGGAAAACGACCGCCGGGAGAAAATCACCAGCACGTTCACCCATCTGGGCAAGCCGGGAGGTTTTACGGCGATGGCTCATTCGGTGGGGCTGCCGGCGGCTATCGCGGCGCGGCTGGTTCTCACCGACCAGCTTCCCCTCACCGGGAGTCACATCCCCACCCACGAGCGTGTCTGCCGATCCGTGTTGCGCGAGCTGGAAAAAGAGGGCATGGCGTTTTCGGAGCGTGTTACGGCCCTGGAGTAGCGGCGACCGCACGCCGGTTGCGGGAAAGTGCCGATGATAAAGAAGGGCCGTCGCCCCGTGTGTGGAGCGGCGGCCCGTTCTCATTTGCTTTCCGCCGGTCGGAACCGCATCAGCCGGGTGGATTCACCCGTACCAGCGAACGCCCGACCAACGCACGGCTACCGGCGACGCACCGCGAGCAGACCAGCCAGCGCCAACAGCGTCAGCGAAGCCGGCTCGGGCAGGACGGTCACGAACCCGGTGAGGTAGTTGACGTCGGCAAAACCGCCGCCGAGCGCCGGGTCGATCGCGAAACCTTCGGTGAGGTCGCTGGGGTTGTCGTCCCAACTGAAGATGCTGGTCCAACCCTCGGCGAAGCCGGTGACATCGAGCGTGGCGAGGATCACACCATTGCCCCAGACGTTACCGCCGAGCGGCACGAGGCCGCCGAGACCGTCGCCGTCCGGTGTGGTCACCGGATCAAACAAAGCGCCGTTGACCGTTACGCCGGTGATGTCGGCGATGGCGGGATCATCGACGACCGCATCCATGCCCCATCCCACGATCGCTTCGCTCTCGGGGATATCGGCGATGATGTTGATCTGGATCGTGTCGCCGACACCGGGGATGTACGCGTCGAACGGGTCGAAATCGACCATGATGGTCGCCGACGCACTGGCCACCAACATGCCGGCCGCAACCACGGCCATCAAAACGCTACACTTCTTCATGATTCTCGCTCCTCCTTTACGCGTGCGCCCGCACGCCGGAATCTCAGGAGAAAAAACATACGTTCGCAGAGGGTAACGTCGCCTCCGCGACCGAGCCCGCGGCGCCCGCCGGCGCGAAGCCGGCGGGCATCGCAAGACTCACGAATCTGACGACCTACTTCCGCATGGCACCGTGCCGGCCGATGTTGCCATGACTGTGAACCGAGCCGTTCACCTTCATGATCGGCATGACCAGCGGGGCACCCGGATTGGCATCACGGTAGCACTGCACCCAGTTCTGGTAATCTACCAGCGTGATGCAGCCATCACCGTCGAAGTCCGCGGCGGCGTTGTACTTCGGATCGCCCACGCAGGTTCCGAACGCATCCAGGAACATGAAGTAATCGTCCATGTCTACGTTGCCGTCGCCATCCAGGTCACCACAACCGCAGGTACCCTGACCACCGGTGACGAGCAGCGTGAAGTTGCCCATCGCACCGTTGTAACCGGCGACACGGATGTAGTACGTCGTGCCGGCGGTCATGGCCATCGTGATCTCGGACTGGAGACCGCAGGAGTCGTCGTTACACGCGAGCTCCGTACCGTCGCAGCCGTCATAGATCGCCAGCGTGGTGTCGAACTCGCTGCCGCAGAGACTGACCGTCACGTCACCATCTACGGACGGCGTGTACATGTACCACACGTCGGTGGTGTCCTCGAAACCGCACGAGCTGATGTCGGTTCCGGTCGCGTCGATATTGTTGCTGAGGACGGTCTGACCGTCTTCGACGCAGATGGCATCGACGCACTCATCGTTGGCCAGCGGTTCGGGGCACTGGAAGGTATCGCACGACTGACCTTGGTACCACGTACCGCCCGCATCGAGACACTCGGCCTCGGTCATATCGCCGATGCAGTCCGTCTCGACGCAGCAGGCCCCCACGGCACCCTGACCGCACGAGATGGTCAGCACGCCGGCGCCGGTGTCGCCGCCGAACCCGCCGATCTCGATCAGGTACTCGTTGCCGGCGACGACCGGGATGGTCAGCTCGGACTGGAGACCGCACGAGTCGTCATTGCAATCGATCATGTTGAACGTATCGCAACCACAGCCGTCGTAGACCGCGAGTTTCGTGTCGAAATCGCTGCCACAAAGGCTGATCGTCGCATCGCCGGTGCAGGTCGCGGTGTAGCAGTACCAGATGTTGCCACCGCTGAAGATGCACAGGCCGGGGCCGTCGAACGTGGCAAAGGTGGTATCGAACGCCAGCGACGTGACATCACCCACCGGCTCGGCGTTGGCACAGTCGTCGTTGTCCGGAACGGTCGGGCACGGATCGGGATCGCAACCCACACCCTCGTACCAGGCAATGCCGCCCATCTGGCCGCACTCGGACTCGAGCGTGTCCTCGACGCAGCTACCGTCGGTCAGGCAGCAAGCACCACGCGGCAGCGTGCAGGGCTGGCAATCAACGGTCATCAGGTACAGCGCGGGGCAATCCACGGGCGTGTCGAACGTCGGCGCGACGAACAGGTAGTAGGTTCCGGGGCCAACGCACAGCGTAACACTCTGCGTCTCGCCGGCCAGCGGGAACATCGCCGGGTTGACACTGCCGGTGATGTTGTCGCAACCGGGAACGCCGGGCACCGTCTGCTCGATGAAACCGGCCAGCGCGTCGAAGTCCGGCGTGACCGTCATCGTGATCTCGGTTTCCTCGGTGACGTCGATCTGATACCAGTCGGTGTCACGCGTCGAACCGTCGAACCAGGCCGTGCCGCAAAGCTGCGTGCCGCACTGCACGGGCTCGAACGTCGGGTTGGCCATGTTGCAGCCGCCGTTGGTGTCGTCGCCGCACGGCTCCTGCTCCTGGTCATAGCCGGGCGGGCAGTTGACGGGGCACTGGCTGCAATCGGTGTTGGCTCCGAGCCAGTCGCCACCGGCGGCGAGGCAGTCGTCCTCGGTGAGGATCTGGCAGTCGGCATCCTGGAAGCAGCAGGCGCCGGGGATCTGGCCGCAAGGCGGGTCGAAGTCGGCGCAGGTGCCGTTCTCGATGAAGCGCTGGCTGGCGCCGAGGCAATTGATCATCTCGACGTTTTCCTGGCAATCGCCGGTGGCGTCGTCGCAGCAAGCGCCGAACGTGGGCACGTACTCGCCGGTGAGGCAGAGACTCAGGTCGAAGTCCTGAGTCTGGAGCGAGGTACCATCAAAGAAGTACGACAGGCCCGAGCCGGTTTCGCCGCTGCTCATCCAGAGGAACCAGCAGCTCGCGTCGCCGAGCCCCTGGATCGAGACCCATCCGTTGGCAAGCGTGACGCACGGGCTGAGCGAGGGCACGTCGAAGCTGTAGAGGTCGAAGCCCGCATACTGGAGACCGGTCAGCGTCTGGATCGGCGTCACGACGTACGACGCGACCTCGGCACCCGGCTGACCGCCATCGTCCTGGTAGAACTTGATCTCGAACTGCGGATCACTGTCGGTGCAAGACATCCAGCTTCCGGTGTTGACCAGATTCAGGCCCCACCAGTGGATGTCGCAGATCTGACCGGTCACGCCCGAGAAGTCCTCGTAGCGGAGGAGGTTCGAGCCGTTGACGTCGGCTTCGCTCGTGCCGGCGGTCCAGCCACCGTCAGGCGAGGTCGCATCCTGACCAAAGAGCGCGTCCGCGGGGCACTCGGGGCCCGGCGGCGGGGGAACGCCCTCGTTGACCGTGATGGCATAGTTGCCACATCCGCCGCCGTAACCGTCGACCACGATGTAGTAGGTGGTTCCGCCGGTCAGAGAGATGCCGGTCACCTCGGAGACAAACGAGGAAAACTGCGGCGAGGAGCAGGCGTCGTCGTTACAGGCAACCACGTTGCCGGGGCAGGCGCCTTCGTAGACGTAGAGTTTCGTGTCGTAGTCCGTCCCGTCGTTGCACAACGAGATATCGACGACGATGTCGGCCGCCGGCGTGTACTCGTACACGACGTCAGGCGATGTCGATCCGGTAAACGGACACACTTCGTCGTAGTCATCGGTGAACGCACAGGTGTTCCCGGTATCCGAGAACGGCAGCGCCGTGATGACCGTGGCATCGGCACATGTGTCGCCGCCGCTTCGTGGACCATCCACGACAGCGTGCAGCCGGCTCGCCACCGTCACGTTGGCGACCGCCGAGCGAGCCTGTGCCGTGGGACTCGCCAATGCGGCGGGGTCGGTTGGCGGTTGAACCTTCGGCTTCTGCGCCGCCAACAGGACGCTGGTACATGCGAGCACCGCGCCAAGGGTGAAAACGGGCTTCCTCCAACTCATCAGTTACACCTCCTTCAGAAAGCTGTGTCTTTGCGCCTACCGTGTCCTTGTGAGGGAAGACACCAAGACGTGAACGTACATTCCACGGGCCGCGGACCGCCGCCACCCGCCCAAAGTGCGTCGTCGCCGCGCTGGCGACGGATCGAAAAACCCCGCCCGCGAACGCGAGCGGAGGGAATTGCCAAGCCACGGTCCCGAAGGTCGCCGAGCCACCGCGCAGGGCTTCGGCCGGTCGGAACGCAAAAAATCGCAGGAATCTGGATTCGCAAGAAGGGCAGGCAAGGCGGGGGCGCTGACAAGGGCGAGCCATCGCAACATGTACAACCCCCGCGGCGCCGCGTCTGCCGACGCCGACACGATGGTCTGTAGCTGCCCAGAGCACCACACAACAAGAGTTTCCCCTCGCAGAGGTGTTGCCAACTCCTCATGTTCCTGTCTACGCCCGCCTCGACTCAACTCGTCGAAACGCCGGA
>JALSRY010000502.1 GCA_026984555.1 Phycisphaerae bacterium | reverse complement strand
ATCCGGGCCAGGTCGCCGCCCCCCATTTCGAAAATCTGCTTGACATAGGTGCTGGAGGTTAGCACGTGCTGGTCGTTCGTGGGCAGAAAGACGCTCTCGACGCCGCCGATCGCGAGGTTCAGGCTGGCCTGCATGAGCTCGCTGCTGAGATCGGAGGCATCGCGGATGCCCCGGACGATCGCGCGGGCCTTGCAGCGGCGAACAAAGTCGATCGTCAGACCGTCGTAGGCCTCGGCACGCACGTTGGGGAGATCAGCCAGGTGCGGACGAAGGAGGTTGAGCCGCTCCGTCGGCGTGAACAGGTCGTCCTTGTCCGGATTGATGCCGACGCCCACGATCAGCTCGTTGAACAGCCGGGCGGCCCGGCGAATTACATCCAGGTGGCCGTGGGTGACCGGGTCGAACGAGCCGGGGTAAACGGCGATAATGTGTGTCGTGTCGTCGGCCATAGTGCTCTTCTCATGGTTCGAGGACGCCGCCGCCACACGGAGCGGCACTCGCGATTGTAACGTCGCCATCGCCAGCGGGCACCGGCCCGGCGTTGTCGGCTCATGTCTGGATGCCCCGCGCACCTCCGCGATTGCCCGGGGTGTCACCGCTTCGGACCACATCCGGGGGCCGTCGTGGGGGGCGCGTCCGGGCAGTTTGCGGCCTTCGGACCGTCTGTTCGCGGCGAGATTTTCATCAATCCGGGCCGGATTTCCGCTTGGCAGGGGCCGCGACTCCGCGTATATTACGTAGCTCGCCGTCGATACGGGGCGGCAAAGTTGAGGAAAGACGACCGGTAACGGTGTGGGGACGGCGGATTCTGTCCGACAGTACAAGCGGAGAGTCAGATGGCGGTTAAGTTGCGGCTGAAGCGCATGGGTCGAACACATCGGGCGTATTATCGGCTCGCCGCGATGGAAGCGCGCTGCCCCCGTGACGGGCGTGTGCTCGAGGAACTGGGAATTTACGACCCGGAAAACAAGATCGAGGAGCAGCAGGTTCGACTCGATGCCGAACGCATCGAGCATTGGCTCAGTCGGGGCGCCGTTCCGACCGAAACCGTTCGCAACCTGCTCAAGAAGCACAACATTACCTGCAAGTGAGTTTTACGCGGCTTATGCCCGGACACCATGATGCGCATCGACGTCCTGACGCTGTTCCCGGAGGTCTTGCAGCCGTACTTTGCGGCGAGCATCCTGGGCCGTGCGCAGGCGTCGGGGGCCGTGGAGATCGTCACCCACCAGCTCCGCGACTATAGCCGCGATCCGCACCATAAAGTTGATGATCGCCCCTTCGGCGGCGGCCCCGGCATGGTGCTGGCGTGCCAGCCGGTCTGTGACGCCGTCGAGGCGATCGAAGCGATGGATCCGCGTCAGGCCCTGCGCGTGCTTTTTACGCCGCAGGGCCGTCGCTTTACCCAGGAAACCGCCAGCCGCTTTGCCACGTGCGAGCGGCTGGTTCTCATTTGCGGGCATTACGAGGGGCACGACGAGCGCATCTGCGAGCTGTTGGCGCCGGTGGAAATCAGTTTGGGGGATTTCGTCATGACCGGCGGGGAGCCGGCGGCGCTGGCGGTGGTCGACAGCGTGGTGCGTCTGCTTCCGGGAGTGCTGGGCAACGACGCAGCCACGGACTGCGAATCGTTCCAAGGCCCCCGGCTGGAATACCCGCAGTATACCCGCCCGCGGGAGTATCGCGGGCTGACGGTGCCGGAAGTGCTTCTTTCCGGCGATCATGCCGCCATCGAGGCCTGGCGCCGGGCGCAGTCCGAACAGCGGACGCGGCAGCGGCGGCCCGATCTCCTGGCGAAAACAACACCCGCGGTGCAGCGCATCGCGTAATGGCAAGGAAAGTGAGGCGTCCCGATGAGAAACCCGCTCTTTGACGTAGTCCAACAGAAGTATCAGCGACCGAACGAACTGGATTTCGAGATCGGCGACACCGTGGTCGTAACGCTCCGCATCATCGAGGGGCAAAAGGAACGCCTCCAGAACTTCGAGGGCACCGTCATCGCCCGGCGCGGGCAGGGGCTCGACGAAATGTTCACCGTGCGTCGGCTGGTGGCCGATCAGGGGGTCGAGCGGATTTTCCCGCTCCACTCGCCCAAGATCGTCTCGATCAAAACCAAACGCAGCGGCAAGGTGCGCCGGTGCAAGCTGTACTACCTGCGTCACCGCGTCGGCAAGGCCCGCCGGCTCAAGGCCCGCGTGGTCTCCGCCGCCCAGCGCAAGGCCGCCGAAGCGGCCCGC
>JALSRY010000501.1 GCA_026984555.1 Phycisphaerae bacterium | reverse complement strand
GCGCCGACAGGGGCAAGCCGGAAGCCTTCGCGTATCGCCGGGCAAAATCGTCGAACGAATCCGGACGCACCAGCTCGCACGAAATCGTGTGCACCGTACTGAACGGCCGGCTGTGGGTAATCACCACGATCGCCGCGTCGGCCACCGCCCCACCGATCTGGCCGTCGATCGGCCCGCAAAGCGCCGCGGCCCGCCCGGAACGCAGCAGCGGCCAGAGCTGCGGCGACGCCCCGAGCGTCGCCAGCCGCGTGTTGTCGCGCAGGAGCATGACCGGATCGTGATCGAACCACACGTCCGGCCGCAAGGTGACCACCAGGGCGGTGTGCGGGAAGATCGCGAGCATGTCGCGAATCTGGTCGGCCATCTCGTCCTCGGATTTCGCCGCGCAACGCTCGTCGAGCAAGTGGATGCCGCTGTGCTGGCGGGCGCCCTGCTTGAAACGCACGTAACATTCGGTGTCGATGCGCGACCGCCCCTGGCAGCTCACCAGCACGTAGCTATGCCGATCGCCGAGAATGGCCGGAAGCTGTTTGCCCAGCAGGTTCGCCCCGCCGGCGAGATCGATCCGCACGTGCGTGGCGCACTTTTCGATCTTCGGCCCCGGCCCCACCGTGATCAGCGGCACGCCCGCGTCGAAAAGCCGCTGCGCGACGTCCGTGATGCGATCGGTGTCCGTCGTGTACAAGCACAGCACGTCGGGTTTGAGGCTCAGCGCCCGGTCGATCGTGTCGCGCAACGCGTTGTCGGTGTCGTCCGCGGGCACCAGTGGCTCGAGGCGAATCGCCGGAAACGTACTGAGCGTCTTGACCGCCCCGCCCAGGATGGCGCGCCAATAGAGCCCACCTTTTGGAGGACCGATAAAAACGACCGTCGCGCCGGTCGAGAGCTTGTCACTCGATTGCGGCGTCGGCGCTTGCCCCTCACAGCCCGCCACCGCGATCGCCCACACCGCCGCCAGCCCCAGAACAACACGCCGGCGCGATTCACCAGCCCGGCGGCGGCTTGCCCGGAAACGTCCCAACGCACTTCCTCCGAAAAACATCATCCCCGTGCATCACGCGGTTGCCGATGAAGGTATAATACCCGTGGTCGGGCTTCGGGATAGAGCCGCCCGGCCGGAGGAGAGAATCGCCATGACACGCATCCTGGCCCCTGTGTGCATCATCGCCCTCCTGGTCACCCCCGGATGGGCGCAATCTACCGCCGACAACACCACGCAATCCCTCGCCGATAACCCACCGGCCATGAACGTCCGCGGCGGAGCCGTCCAGGACCGCGCACCCGGCCGGATCGTCGAGGCCGCCATCGGACGCTACGTCCAAGCCAAACAGGACCGCCTCGCCGCCCAACGCTCACGCGACACCTCCTCGCTCGCCAACTTCGACACCAGCAGCACCGGCGGCGGGTCGCTCTCCAACCTCCTCAACGGCGCCGGCTCCAACCTCCTCAACACCCTGCTCGGCTCCGGACTGGCCGGTAGCCTTACCGGAAATACCACCGGCGGCGGGCTGAACATCGGCAACCTCGTCCGCCCCGGCAGCAACACCGGCTCATCCACCGGGACCGCCGGCGGATCGTCCAGCCTCCCCCCCGAGGTCATCCAGATGCTCCAGGCTTTCGGCATCGACCCGGGCAGCCTGAACCTCAACAACAGCGGCGCCACCGCCCAGACCAAACGCCCCACCTTCACCCAGCAGGCCGCCAACCCGCCTACTCAGGAGGAGGAGCCGCGTTTCATCGTCCGCTGGGCCAACGCCATGCTCTCCACGATGTTCACCGCGATCACCGTGGGAATGTCGCAACAGAGCTTCATCGACCTGCTCAAGAGCGGCATCAAGGCCGCCATCGAACCCCTGACCAACCTCGGCAGCGCCGACACCAGTACCGGCAGCACCCAGTCCGCCGACAACGCCGCCTCCAACAGCGATTCCTCTTCCGACACCGGTTCGAGCAGCGGAGACAGCAGCGGAGGACAAAGCAGCGGCGATACCGGCGGCAGCTCGGGCAGCGGCGGAAACCCGATCATCTGACCTCACCGGGGACCACGACGTGAACATCGAAACGCTCCAGGCGCGATGTGAAACGCGCTTCGGATCGCCCTGCGCCATCGCCGCCCGTGCCCCCGGCCGCGTCAACCTCATCGGCGAGCACACCGACTACAACGAGGGCTTCGTCCTGCCCATCGCCACGCAGCAGGAAACCTGGGTCGGCCTCGTACCCCGCGACGACGACACCGTGCGCGTCT
>JALSRY010000500.1 GCA_026984555.1 Phycisphaerae bacterium | reverse complement strand
TGCGCCCGCCGCCGAAACCCATTTTGCCGTCGTGCGAACTGCATTGCGGAGTCTCCTGGAATGCGATCTGTGCCGGCACAAACGAATGATTACCCAATGACTATCGACTCTCGGGAATCGAACGACTCACGATACGAATCATCATGTATGATCGCCGAACGCAGCGGAACATCCATCAGACGGTGAAACAGCTTTCGAACACCTAATCAACAGATTCCGCACGTACACGGTGCGGAACTTGGGCGAAGACAACATACCGCATACCGCGACGACCGATCAACGCGTTCCAGGCCGACCCTTCGCTGCCCCGGCTAACGGTAGCACCAACATTCGGTGTCCTTATTCGATTGTTTCGGTTGACACTGGCATCCGGTGCACACGATCTGCGGATCGTTTGGACGATTCACCGTTTTGCATGTACCGCTATCACAGTTGGGCGGCGTCTTCGTTTTGCATCCCGTATCACACCAGACGTGGCACGGCGTTTGAGGCCCCGGCAAGATGCCATCCGCCTCGGCTCGTTGCTGAAAAGACAATGAGCCCAACGCCACACCGACGCAGAACATCAGTACGCCAATGAATGCATGAAATCGTTCGCTCATGACCAGGTTCCTTACTGGGCATCTCCATAAGCCACTTCGAAATGCTTGGGATAGTCCAGTGTCGACGAGTGGTCGCGACGGAAGGCCATCGCGCTCGAAACAAGAAGTATCGCACACAATGACATCGTAATCAGCACGACGCCTCGACGTTCCAGCAACCACCACGAGGATGGACGGGCGATCAGCAACAGTGCGACAATCGACCAGTCAACGGCTGCCATGACGAGCGGCGAAATACCGACACGCCCAAGGCAGCCGCATTCCCCGACGCCACGCCAAGCGACCGCCGATGTCAGAATTCCACCGAGGAGGAAAAACCCGGACGCCCCCCACCAAGCCGACTTCGCTCCCGGGAAACTGATCAACAGCACCCCGAGCAAGACTTCGCCGGCTGCCACAAGCCCCCACTGTTCGCTGATAAAGCTGGCGGAACAACCGAGCCACGCCGGCGGAGCAGCGCCCCACTTGAGCACTCCCGCGACGCTCAGCAACACCCCCACCAAACAGACGATGCGCGATCTGGCGCTTGCCGATCTGATGGCGACTCGCATCGTGTCGATCCCCAACGGCTGCCAGAAGAGCGAGAACCGTTCGGAGGCCCCGCGTACCGCCGACCGTCTCATCGCCGATTGTATCATTCCCCCCCATGAACTTTCAACGGTTTTTTTCGGCGAAAAATGCGAAATGCGAAAAAGCCGCACCGCTGCCGGGTCGTCGAAGGGGTGCTGGCCGAACCGTGCGGCGAGCTGCTCAGCGGCTTTTTCCGTCGCCGGCGGGCGCTGGGGAAGAAGTAGCCGGGCGAGCCTTGGGCGTCAGCCGCCGATAGCGGATCTTGCGCACGGCGCCGCGCGTCTCCCACGTCGCAATGCCGAGCGGTTTCGACAGGTCGACCTCCGGACGCGTACCGATCTTGCGCCCCTCGATCGACTGGTCGATGATCGGTTTCTTGTCGAGCCAGACCTGGATCTTCTTCGGCGTCACCCGCACGCGGACATGATACCAGCGTTTCTCTTCGAACCGTTGATATTGGGTCGTCTCGTTTTCCGACGCATCCTGGCCGTCGATCGAAGAAATGCCGACGACCGTGCCACCCCACCCGCCGAGGATGAGCGACGCGTGCGAGTCGGCCACGGGGAAGGTCAACGCACAAAAGAAATCGGTGCCGGCGAGCCGGCTCGCTTCCAACTCGATCTCATAGTTCGTCTTGGGGAAGGCCCGCGTGTAGGTGATTCCGGTGAGGGAGTTTCCGTAGTCGAGCACGATGCGGCCGGCCTCGACCTTGACTTCCCCCTCGCCGCCGAACCGGGTGATCTTCCAGCCCGCAAGCGACTTGCCGTCGAACAGCGACTTCCAAGTTTCGCTCTTTGGCTCGGCGGCCGATAGTGGTACGATCGCCATGGCACCGAACCAGCAAACCGTTCCCCACCATCGCACACTGTCCAACATGGCCGTTTCCTCGAATCGAGTCATACTGCGGCAAGTCATCCCGCTTCGCCCAGCTTACCAAGACTTCGGCTCCCGGTCATCCCACCATACAGGTCGACCGGCGCTTCGTTCCGGGAGCTTCCGATGCTGAACGACGGCACCCCGCTCGATCGCCGCAACGCCGGCAGCCGGCAATGGCTCCCCATCGCACTCCTGGTC
>JALSRY010000499.1 GCA_026984555.1 Phycisphaerae bacterium | reverse complement strand
GGAGCACGGGGCGGCCGGCCATCCGCGACGAGGTGCTCTACGGTGCTGTGGGCACAGGATTTACGCGCATGGGGCTCACGGGCGCTGCTATACTGGACGAAGTAGGGGTAACTGTGTTTTGAAGCACTCATGGGGTTTGGCGGAATGGTTTCGAAGATTCCACCCAATCATCCGTTGCGGAAGCTCTTCCGCGGCATGGTCGAGCAGGTGTTTTTCACCGAGATCGGCATCTGCGATACCAGATTGACCGACTACATCGGCGAGCTGCTCGGTGATTTCGTCCACACCGACCAGATTTACCGCCTGCGCGGCGTCACCGGGCAGACCATTCGGGACATCTCGCGCATGGAAGCCGAAGCCCGCTTGGCCGATCAGCTCGGCGAGACACAGCGCCGCCAGCTCATCAACCGCTACATCGGGGACTTCACGCTCTTTTGGGTTGGCCTGTACCCCGAGAGCCTGCGCGTCCGCCGCGGCAGCCGCCTGCACGAATACCTCGAACAGGGCAAACGGTCATACGGGATCGCCAGCGAACTTGCCGACGACGAGACGCATCCCCCGGGCGAACTCCTCAACCGCCTCAGCGCCGAATTCGAATGCTGCGCTCACGGCCTGCATTTGGTCCGCGAAGGCTGGCGCCGCGCGCAGCCCGGGCGGAATTGAGTTATCCCTGAGTCCTTGGTTGTTCGTAGATCGTGTCGAGTTTTCAACCGACGCGCGTTGTAGGGTGGGCCGTGCCCCATAAGCGTTAACCTAATGTAATCCGCTTTCGGCGCCGGGGGGTATCGCAGAGTTGTCGGGCGAGGGTGGGCCAATCGCGCAGGACGCGGGCGAGGCCCAGGCGGGGGCTGATGGTGGCGGCCAGTTCGCGGGCCAGGAAGTGGGTTTCACGCCAGCGGCTGCGACGTTGCGTCCAGGACGTATCCCCAGGGGGAAAAAAGGCTGGCTTCCTCGATCAAACGCTCGACCAGCAGGGCGGCGAACAGCTTGCCGTGCAGCCAGGCCCGGGCGCTGGCGTCGCTGCGCTTGGGCAGTTGCCCCAGCCCCAAGAGTGACTTGAGACGTTTGAACGTCAACTCGATCTGCCAACGCAGCCGGTACAACTCCAGCACGGCTTCCGGCGCGTATTCCTCGGCACCCAGCGAAGTCCAGACAAACACGTACCGGGCCGCCTCCCACGACGCGGCCGACAGGGGCCGTTGCTGACGACTGGCACGCCGCCGAAGTTGCTCACGCGCACGCCGGGCAGAGGCCAAGCTGCGCTTGACGGCCACCAGCCGACCGCCCAAGCGGCCGGCCGCCGCATGCACCCACGCCGGCCAGCCGCGGACTTGGCCCACGGGCAACGTACGCAGACGTGTCAGGATGTTCATCCGCCGGCCCGTCTCGGTAAACAGCGGCAGCATCCTCAGATTGATCCGCACCAGCACGTCCGCTCCCCCCGCGCAGACGTACGCGACCCCCGGCGGCGTACCATAGGCGCGGTCGCCCAGCAACACGTCACCAGGCTGAATCGGAACCCGCCCCAAACGCTCGCCCTCCGCCGTGCTCGTGAGCTGAAAATAGTCACACTGCAAATTGGCCAGATTCACCACGTAGTGCAGACGCCAAACGCTGCCGGTACGCCCGGGCTCAGCGACCGTGGTGGCATCGACCGCCCGCACCCGCCGCCCCCGTACCGCCGGCGACGGACGCGCCTGACGCCATAACTGCTCCGCCAACCAACGCAGCCAGTCCTCCGACGCCCGCAACCGCTTGAACAACGCCACCGCCGATACATCCGCCCACCCCGCCGCACGAACCCGCACCGCCGTCTCTGCCAGCGAGCAGCCGTCCACCAGATGCACCAACAGGCAACGCAGCAGCGTGGCCGGATCCCGAATCTTCCGCGACCGCCGCCACGCCCCCAACGAGCGCGCCGCCGCCGCCCATCCCGACGGGAAATAACGCGTCAACAACTCCCACTCATCCGAACCAACCCAACCATCCCTGGTATCTCTGGTATCCATGCCCACCAGCATACCCCCCAATACCGGTTAAAGCAAGATGCTAAGTTAACGCTTATGGGGCCCTGCCCACGGATCTATTCTGTCCATACCGTTCCGACGATCCGCTGGACCTTGAATCGCGCCCTGCGTTCGGAGTAGGATGGCTGAAAAGCCCTCACCTGCGAGAATACGCATGTTTCACCGCCGAATCGGCCCTCTGATGGCTATGGTTGCCGGCCTTGCATCTACCTCTGGCGTGCAA
>JALSRY010000498.1 GCA_026984555.1 Phycisphaerae bacterium | reverse complement strand
ATCGGGTTTCCCCTGGCAACGTTTCTCGCAACGTCGCCCCGCGGGCGCGCGGGTTTCGTGCGCGCGTGCGCCCCGGCCGGAACAGGGAAAGTATTGTATTCGGGGGAATATGATAGTCTACATTGTCACGCTCGGGTGGGCCGTCTCCAACCAGCGAGCCACCCGACGGAAGTTGTCTGATCCGGCACGGTGTCATATACTCCCACGAATCATACGCAAGAAATGCGTGGGGCGCGGCGGGTATCGGCGCGCATCACTACCACCCGGATTTCTGCGGGCCGTTTGCAGAAGAAAGGAACCCCAATGGTCACGATCGGTATGAATTACCGCGTCTTGCCTGGAAAAGAGCCGGTGTTTGAAAATGCGTTCACAAAAGTGTTGAACGCCATGCAGGGCATCCCCGGCCACGACCAGTCGCATCTCTATCGCGACGTCGCCGACGGCCAATCGTATCTCATCGTATCCCGTTGGAGCGACAAAGACGCTTTCGACGCCTTCATCGCCTCCGATCAGTTCCGCAGCGTGGCGAACTGGGGCAAGGAGCAGATTCTCGCCGGCCGGCCGGAGCACCGGGTCTACCGCACGGAAGAATGATTCCCCCGATGGGGCGCGGGGTTGCCCGGTTTGAAAAAGGGGGGGATCGGCGCGGTCCGGCCGGACCGTCGCCGCGGCGGGCACCAAACGCCGCGGGGTGATCGGATGTCATGCGGCTCAATCCGTTTGCGCAAACGCCCGTAGCCGGGGAAGCAATACCTCGCGGCGAATGCGGCGAAGCGTACGCTGGTCTTCGTCTTGCGAGGTCAACACCCGGTCGTTCGAGTCGAACAGCGACGAGTACGCGAACAGACAGAAATTGCCCGTCGTTTCGCGGGCGATGTCGAGCTGTTCGGCCACGACTTCGGCCGCTTCGCGCGGCGTCTTGCCCTTGTGCCGTCCGAACCACAGGCCCGGCACGATCGGTTGGTTGAAACCTTCCGCCAACCAGGTCTCGATCCGCCGGCGGAAAACCTCCGGGCTGTCCGTGTAGTCCATCAACACGACCGCATCGAGCAGGTTCCGCCGAAGCCAGGTGTACGGATCCTGGTAATGGTGCAAGGCGCGCTCGCGGACCGATCCGACCGCGGCGGTGAGGGCGGCGTCGGGACGCGCGTCGCGCATCATCTCGTGGATGGCCGCCATCAGGCGTGTTACCTGCTCGGTTCGCCAGTGGTTCCACGCGGCTAGGTTGTCGTCGGGCGCCAGGCCCGTCTCGGCGCGGTACAGCGCCAGCGTGCGGGCGTCGCGGGGGTAGTCGATCTCCGACCCGCGCGGCGTCGCGGGTGGCTCGTTGGGAAAACGAATGTAGTCCAGGTGCAACCCATCGACGTCGTAGCGCGCGACCAGGTCGCGCATCACGCCGACCAGGTACGCGCGGACCTCCGGCAAGCACGGGTTGAGACTCACGTAGAACGACGAGAGCGCCTGCCGATGTCCGAACTGATCGTACCAGAACCACTCGGGATGCTTGTTGTAAAGCTGTTCGGGGTTGGCCGGCGGCTGGGTGCCCCGCCACGCCGGCATGACATTCACCCATGCGTGTAGTTGCACGCCTCGCGCGTGTGCCAGTTCGCAAGCCAGCGCGAGCGGGTCGAAGCCGGGATCGCTCCCGCCCAGCTCATCGGCCCACGGCTCGATGGTCGAACGGTAAAACGCCGTCCCATTTCCCCGTACCTGAAACAGCACGGCGTTGAAACCCGCGTCCGCGCACTGGGTGATGATCCGGCTCACGTCATCCGCCGTCTTGTAGTCGAACCGCGTGACCCAGATCGCCCGCGTCGGTTGAACCAGCCGGGCTTGCGGCGCGCATCCCAGCAGCAACCCCACCAGCATTCCCCCGCTGGCGATCAACATCCCGCCGCGTGTTCCCGGCCAGCCAGCGGCCGGGCGGCGGCGGATGGTCGCACGGTGGGTCGAGCCTCTGCACCCTGTCACGCTCATGCGGGTCTCCCTCGTCGGTTGGCTTCGTCCAGCCGCGGTTATAAGCGGCGGGGGTTTGCGGGGTCAACCGGTCCGCCGGCCGGCCTGTTGGGTCCGAGACGGGTCGTCCGGCCGCGTCGGGGCGCAGCGGTTCCCCTGCGCTGGTGACTCCGGCAAAGGCTGGCGGGAGGTACAACATCCCCCCGCGGGCCCAGCCGCCCCGGAATCCTGAAGGGGTGGCAGGCCCGCCCCGCAATAAGACTCACTCCACAGGTGAAAGAGGTCTCAGAATAGTTCTA
>JALSRY010000497.1 GCA_026984555.1 Phycisphaerae bacterium | reverse complement strand
CGGGGCTAGACGAACGCAACTGTGGAAGGCTTGCGCTGGGTTCCTCCCACCGTGGGCCTGCCGCGGCGAAGCGATCCCCGTATGCGTGTTCTGCTCTTGTGCCGGTTCATTTCCGCTTCGCAGCGCGGTACCGTACGCGCTCACCCCGCCGGCGCATGCCCCGGTCGAAACGGGTGATGGAGCCTGCGGGCTGGAACGTCGCCCGGCATCGCTGCCCGCCAGGCCGGGTATTTGAGACGACGCGCCACACCGGCGCGGCGGCAACCGTAGCAGACCCCCTTGGCTGGGAGGCAAGAACATGTCCTTGCTCGTCACCGGATCGATCGGCATCGACACCGTGGAAACGCCGCACGGGCGCGTGGAAGACGTGCTCGGCGGGTCGAGTGTCTATTTCTCGCTGGCCGCGTCGCTGTTCGCAGACGTGCGGCTCATCGGCGTGGTGGGCGATGATTTCGATATGGACATGCTCGCGCCGCTGCGCGCGCGGCGGATCGACACCCGCGGCGTCGAGGTCCGGCCCGGCAGCCGCACGTTCCGCTGGCACGGCAAGTACACCGGGGCGATGAACGATGCCGAGACGGTCGGCGTCGAGCTCAACGTGCTGGCCGAACACGGAGCCGCCGTCCCGCCCGAATTCGCCGACAGCGAATACATTTTCCTCGCCAACACCCACCCGGCGCTCCAGCGCGAGTTTGCCCGGCAGTTTCGCGAGGCCCGGCTGATTGTCGCCGACACGATGAACCTGTGGATCGAAAAGGAGCCGGACGAATTGCGGCGACTGCTGGCCGTCGTACACGGACTGGTACTCAACGAGGCCGAGGCTCGGCTGCTGACCGGCTACCCGAACCTGACCGTCGCCGGGCTGGAGATCCTGAAGATGGGGCCGCGTTTCGTCGTGATCAAGAAAGGCGAACACGGGAGTCTGCTCATTTCGCATGAAGATCTGTGTGTCATCCCCGCGTATCCGACGCAGCGAACGATCGACCCGACCGGCTGCGGCGACACGTTCGCCGGCGCGATGATGGGCTACCTCGCCGCCGCCGACCGCCATGACCCGGACACGCTGCGGTCGGCGATGGCGCGGGGATCGGTGGTGGCCTCGTTCGTCATCGAGTCGTTCTCGGTCGATGCGCTCTCGACCGTATCGAGCGCCGACGTAGAAAGCCGTCTCGAAGAGCTCAAACGCATCGCCCGTTTCGACTGACTGCGGGGATGCCAAGGGCCCAGGAGAGCCCGATGCCATGCGTTGTTTTGTCGCCGTCGAGCTCGACCGCACGTTTCGCCGTCACCTGCTGGCGGTACTGGAACAACTACCGCGCGGGCGGGGCGTCCGCTGGTGCGGAGCGCATCAGCTACACGTGACGCTCAAGTTCCTGGGCGATGTGCCGGACCACCAGCTTCCGGGTATTTGCGACGCGGTTTCCGCGGCGGCCAGGCAGATCGAACCGTTCGCCGTCACCCTGGGGCGACTGGGCTGTTTCCCGAACGAACGCAACCCGCGCGTGCTCTGGTGCGGGATCGATGATCCCGAGCAGGGCTGCGCCCGCTGGCTCGCAGCGGCCGACCCGCTGTTCGGCCGGCTGGGGTTGGCCACGGACTCCCGCCCGCTTCACCCCCACATCACGCTCGGCCGCAGCCGGAGTGGCGAGGGCAGCCGACTGATGCAGCGAGCGCTCGCCGACGTGCCCGGACCGCCCGCGGCCACGATGCCCGTCGAACAAGTGGTCCTCTTTCAAAGCGACCTCTCGCCACGCGGGGCGCGATACACCCCGCAGTTCACCGCGCCCCTCGGCGAAGCATGAGCCGCGGGCGGCCACGTGCGCGGACGAACGGGAGACGCCTTCGGCCGATCCGGCGACTGATCATCGTTGATCGGGCCGGGCGGACCCGCCGCGCCACCGGAGGCGCAAGCCGTCCCGGAGAAGGGTCGCTCCGAGCGCGTCGTCGTCTTTGCAAGAAGCTGCCGGATGCGCGCCCGCATCGGCCATTGCCGGTTTACTCGATAGGATGAATGCGCAATGCCGGGGGCGGCTCGGCACTCCCGCGGAACAGGCGAGGCCAGGGGTACCAGGGCGTGGCAGATCATCGACTCCCACCGGATCATCAGCCGCTTCCGTCATCGCCCGGAGCCGCGCCACGGATCGGCGTATGGGCCGTCGGCGAGGACCAGGCGATTCGGAGGCGGGCGCGGGCACTCGCGGCGGAGCTGGGATGCCCGATCGTGGCGGGGGATGCGACCAATTGCGAATTGCTGCTCGTC
>JALSRY010000496.1 GCA_026984555.1 Phycisphaerae bacterium | reverse complement strand
CGCAGCAACCACGGAACCGTGAGCTGGGGACCGTCGGTCGAACGGGCCTACTGGTACACCGAAATCCTCGATGCGTATTGCCACATGCTCCTGCTGGCCCAGCAACTCGGTCACGTCGAGCGGCTCCCCGGCCACAAGGTACGTGAGCTGCTCGACTTGCGGCAGCGTTTCGGCGCCCCGGCCGACCCGCGCCAGGCCGACAACGCGCCGTTGTGCGTCAATACGTCGTTCGGCGACGACCGCGAAACCACGCCCGACACGACGCCCGCCGACAAGCACGAAGCGCTCTGCCCCGAAGAGCGGGAAGCGCTGGTGCGGTTGATTACGGAAGAAGTGCTGGCGGTGCTGGACCGGACGCCCCGCCGGCCCGTGGAGTAGCCGTTTCCACTATGTCTCATCCGTGGGGCGCGTCGAGTGCGGCGCGCATCGCGCCGACCGGCGCCGGTCGATCGTGCCAGAGCGAAAACTGCGCCGCCGCTTGGGCGACGAACAATGTTTCGCCGTCGATCGTTGTACAGCCGGCCGCCGCCGCCTCGCGCAACAAGCGGGTCTGACGGGGGGTGTACACGGTGTCGAAGACGACCAGCGGCGGGGCAAGACGCCGCCGCGGCATGGGCGTCCGCGCGGTGTGGGGTGTCATGCCGACGCTCGTGCAGTTGATCAGCACCCGACCGGCTCCGTCGGCACGGCGTTCCCAGGGCAAGCAACGGCAGCCCAGCTCGTCGGCCAGCCGAGCGGCACGCTCGGGCGAGCGGTTGTAGATCGTCACGGTGCAGCCGCGGTCGACCAGCGCCGCGACCGCCGCCCGCGCCACGCCTCCCGCCCCGAGCACGTCCACCGCGACGCCGCGCAATTCCCCGGCCGCCGGCTCGGCGGCGTTTTCGAGCGCCGCGAGGACGCCGAGCGCGTCGGTGTTCGCGCCGCGCCAACGGCCCCCGGGTGTTCGCACGAGAGTGTTGACCGCTCCACAACGAGCGGCGAGCGGGCTGAGGGTGTCGCCCCGCCGCGCCAACCAGCGGGCGACATGCTCTTTGTGCGGAATCGTGACGCTGAGGCCGCGAAGGTCGCGCCACGGCTCGGCGGAAACGTAATCCAGGAACGTCGCGAGGTCGGCATAGGACGGTTTGACCGGCATCGGGAGGTACACGCCGTCGAGGTCGGCCGCGGCCAGCGCCGCGTTGTGCAGTTGGGGGCCGCGGGAATGCGCGACCGGCCAGCCGATCACGCCGAAAAGCCGTGTCGCGCGGCCGATCGTGTTCCAGCGGTAGCGTTGGCGCAGCTCGGAAACCGTGATCTGTCCTGGAGCGGACGCGCTCCCCGGACGCGGGGCGGCGAACGTGAGAAACGCGCCGAACTTGCGCGCCAGCACGCGCGAGACCAGCCCGGCTTCTCCCATCGCCAGCGCGATCGTCCGGGATCGCCCCGCTCGTTGCCGCAAGGCATCGAGCACGCGTAGCGCATCGAGCGCATCCGCCGCCGTGAACGCCGCCTTGATCACGTCCGCCCCGCGTCCGGCGAGCCGGTCGAGCACTGCCCCCGGATCAGCCGGCGTCGCGGCCAGGTCGTGGTGCGAGAGGATCAGCCGGTTCCCGCCAATCGCAGGCCGGCGCGCGACGGCCGCCTCGACATCCACGTACCCCGGTGCGAGGCTCGCGAGCCGCTCGATCACGCGCAACCGCTCACGCTCGCCACCACCCCACGCGCCCCCCTCGGCGGCGCAGCGAACGGTCACGATGAACGGCTGGTCGTGCGGCTGCCGGAGCAGCTCCTCGACGGCGGCAACATCGCCGATACGATCGACGCGCAGCTCGATCAGGTCCGCCCCGGCACGCAGGGCGTCGGCGACCTGCTCGTGGAGCGGGGGCTCGGCATCCACGATCGAAACGGCAAGAAGCGTCGCGGTCATCGGCGATCATTCTACCGCCGCACGGGTCGTTTCGCCCGCCGGTTGACCACGCCAGCCACGCGTCCCAGGTTTGACCGCACCACGGCGAACCGACCGTCACGCGCCTGCTCCCCTCCGCCGTCCTCCTCGGTCCCCCAAGAGGGGCGACCGGGACATCGATCAGGCCCGCGCGAACTTTCGTCGCGCCCGCCACACACGCACGGCCCGGACTTGCGGTAGGATGGGCGTGCCGGCAGGTGGTCGTGCCCCGGCCGAACCGCTCCCGCGCGGGGAGACAAGCACCCATGAGCGCAATGACACGCTGGTTGATCCTGTCTGCCGCTACGCCGGCGGAACCTCAGCCGGTCGAGGCCGAAGACGTG
>JALSRY010000495.1 GCA_026984555.1 Phycisphaerae bacterium | reverse complement strand
CGATCGTTTCCCGGGTGGGGGCCGGGGGGACGCAGTGCGTATCGCGGTTGCGCGGTGGTGGCAGGGCCGCCCGCGACATGCCAAGCGCGACCGCCGCGGGTCAGGTTGTGGCCGGAGCGAACCGGAGAGCAACGCATCATGCCAGTTCAGGAAAGCTGTTACGTGGGGATCGATGTCGGTACGGGCAGCGCGCGCGCCGGCGTGTTCGACGGCCAGGGGCACATGCTCGGGGCGGCGAGTCGCGAGATCGAGATGTTTCGCCCGCAGCCGGATTTCGTCGAACAATCGTCCACGAACATCTGGCGGGCCGTCTGCGACGCCACGCGCGAGGCGGTCCGCGAAGCTCGGGTTCAGCCCGATCGTATCGCGGGGATCGGCTTCGACGCGACGTGCTCGCTCGTTGCGCTCAACGCAAACGATCGGCCCGTCTCGCTCAGCCCGACCGGCCGGGACGAACAGAATGTGATCGTCTGGATGGACCACCGGGCGCTCGACCAGGCCGAACGCATCAACGCCACCGGCCACGATGTGCTCAAGTACGTCGGCGGTCGGATTTCGGTCGAGATGCAAACGCCCAAGCTGTTGTGGGTCAAGGAGAACTTGCCCGAAAGCTGGCGTCGCGCCGCGCGTTTCTTGGACCTGCCCGACTTTCTGGTGTACAAGGCCACCGGCGACGACACCCGCTCGCTGTGCAGCACCGTGTGCAAGTGGACGTACCTGGGGCACCAGAAGAGCGCTACCGCAGGTTCGATTGGAAGCTGGGATGATTCCTACTTCGAGCAAGTAGGGCTTGGAGACCTCGTCGCCGAGCACTATCGCCGGATCGGCACGCGCGTGCGGCCGATGGGGGAGCCGGTCGGTCAAGGACTCACGGCGACCGCCGCGGGCGAGCTGGGGCTTGCCGCGGGCACAGCGGTCGGAGTGTCGATCATCGATGCGCACGCGGGGGGGCTGGGGGTGCTCGGCGCGATCGTGGACGGTGAAAAGCCCGCCCCGGACGTGCTGGAAGCCCGCCTCGCCCTGATCGGGGGAACTTCTTCCTGTCACATGGCGGTCTCGCGCGAGGCCCGGTTCGTGCCCGGCGTGTGGGGGCCATACTTCTCGGCGATGATCCCCGGCATGTGGCTCACCGAGGGCGGACAGTCCGCGACGGGAGCGCTGATTGACCATGTCGTTTTCACCCATCCCGCGGCTCCCGAGCTGCGCAAGGAAAGCCGAAAGACCGGCAGGAGCGTGTACGAACTGCTGAACGCTCGACTCGAAAAACTTCCCCGGCGAGACAACACCCCCGCCGCCATCACCCGCGACCTCCACATATTGCCCTATTTTCACGGCAACCGTTCGCCGCGCGCCGACGCCACCCTCCGCGGCGTGATCGCCGGGCTGAGCCTCGACGACTCGCTCGACGACCTCGCGCGGCGATACCTCGCTACGATTCAGGCTGTGGCCTACGGCACCCGCCACATCATCGAAACGATGAACGAGCGGGGCTACCGCGTGGACAAGATTTTCGCTTGCGGCGGGGGGACGAAGAACCCCGTGTTCTTGCGCGAGCACGCCGACATCACCGGTTGCCGGCTGATTCTTCCCGCCGAACCGGAAGCCGTCTTGTTGGGGGCGGCGGTCCTTGGGGCGGTGGCGGCGGGTGCGTTCCGGACGGTGCTCGGGGCCATGGCGGCGATGGACGGCGCCGGAAAGACCATTACGCCGGCCTCGGGGCCGACCCGTGCGTATCACGATGCGAAGTACAAGGTCTTTCTCCGCATGTACGACGATTTCCAGGCCTACCGCGCGATCATGAGGCAGACCGCGGACGGTTGAATTATCTCTCACGTCGGCCCGCCCGGCCCGTGGCGGCGGACCGGCCGACAGGACCAGAACATGACCGAGGTGCCGTCGGTCAGCGACGGAAGATTCGCAAGCGACCTCGACTGCCCCGAGTGCGGATACAGTCTGCGCGGCCTGACGAGCACACGCTGCCCCGAGTGCGGCCTCGACCTGGATTTCGTCGAGTCGGGCGAATCGGTCATTCCCTGGCAGCGGGCTCGCGGCCTGCGCCGCATTCCGGCGTTCTGGAAGACCGCGATGCTGGTGACCTTTCGGCCTCGGCGATTCTGCCGGGCGGTGTGCCAGCCGGTCAGTTACCCGGCCGCGGTCGGCTTTCGGTTCGCGGCAATCACCCATGCTTTCGTCGGGATAGCGGCCGTTTCGCTCGTGGTGGATCACTGCTCCAACGGCGCCCTGGTTACGAACTTCGCTGAATTCAGTGCCT
>JALSRY010000494.1 GCA_026984555.1 Phycisphaerae bacterium | reverse complement strand
CGGCGTGGCCTCGGCTCTCAGGCGAAGCTCCCGGCCGGGACTGCTCAGCGACGCCGCAACGCCCTGACCGGAAGCGCCGCCCCCGCAATCAAGACCATCAGCAGCATCGACGGCTCGGGAACGATCCCGAACGACATCGTACTGGTCGCGCGGTCGCCGGCGGAAATCACGTACGCGCCGTGTACGCTGATATCGCCGAGTGCCGTGCCGATGCTTGCGTACCCCGTCGAGGGGAAGTTCTGCGAGCCGTTGCCGCTGCCGCCGGCACCGACAACGATCGCGCCGATCAGGTGGCTGAACCGCGTGCCACCGGGGGCGGCTCCGTTGTAGTACGACTGAAGCGCTCCCACGCCGCTACCGTCGAGACCGACGAGGTAAGCGCCGTCGAAGCCCGTATCCCATAGCTGCGCCGTGGCCCCGAACCGCCCCTCGGCCGCGGGCGCCGGGATCGTCGGAAAACTCACGACGGCCGAATCCATGTAAAAATTCGTGTTCGAATCCCCCGCGCTCGTGCCGACGCTCAGCATGATGGACGGTGTGGGATTGGTTTCGATGGTCAGCGTCGCGCTGTCGAGCGATGCGACGACGACACCGGGATCCCCATCGTCAACGATATCCATCGGTGCGCCGAGCGACCAGGTGTACTGCCCCGAGACCGGATCCCAGCTCCCCTCGGAAATGTCGAACGCCAGCGAGCCGCTGCCCGCATCGTTCGCGGCCGTGAGCGAAAAGATGGTGGGGGAAATATCGCCGCGGGCGACCCCCGCGACCGCCACCAGCGCGAATGCGACCAGAATCGCTGGCGCGGCCTGGATCAGACACCGGCCGATGGAAGCTAGCGATGTTCTCCGTGTCATCGTGACACCCCTCCAGCAGGTCCGTTTCGCACTCGTACATGGGAAACGGATATCTGTCTTAGAAACAGCCCGCGCGACGCAGGTCAGTCACTTGACCGCCGCCGCACGGGCCGGTGGACTACGTTTCAACTACCGGCGGCGACAGAAAACCAAGCCGACGGCCAACAGCATGAGGGAGGCGGGTTCGGGAACGATCACGAAATTGCTCGTTCCGCTCGCCTGATCCCCGGCGCTGATTACGAACGTGTACTGGGCAACCATGCTCGATACGGTACCCGCGATCGGAACAAAGCCACCTGTGTTGGCGTTTTCACTCGCCGAACCGCCCGCACCACTACTGATCGCGCCGATCAGTTCGCTGAAAATGGTTCCGGGCGGTGTGTTGTACGTGGCGACATACGCCCCGCCGTTCGGCCCGGCTCCGGTGAGCGTCGCACCATCCGCGTTGTTGTCGGTCACGGTCATCGCGGTAGAAGCCACGCCGGAAGCGTTGCCGATCGCGGCATAGCTCAACACGGCGCTGGTGATCGTGACGGTGGTATCGAGGGCACCGGCCGTCAAGGCGAAGCCCATCGAAATCTGCGGGTCGCCCACGATCATCAGGTTGGCCTGATCGAGCGACGCGACGTTGCCGAGGTCGATGAACTGCCCGGCGCTGTTCCACGACCACGTACTGGTGCCGGGATCGTAGTTCACAAACGGGCTGGTCGAATCGACCTCGAAGCTGGCGCTCTCGACGCCGTTGTCCACTTCGATCCGGAAAAACGTGTCGGAGACACTTCCGGCAAATGCCAGCGAGCTGAGCGACAGCAGCACCGCCCCCATCACGAGTGCCCGCGATACCCGGGGTATCCGCGTTTTCTCCATGATTCTCTCCTCTCCCAAGAGGGACCGCATCGCAAACGACGCCGTGCCCTTCGTCATCAAACGCTTCTATCGACAGCCCCGCACGCAACCGGAGTCGCCGGTTGCGAACGCGCCCGCGTAGCAGCCTCCAGCACTCCCAGGCGGGAGGCCGCTGCGGGCTGGCGAGGTTTCACTTACCGGCGACGAAGCAGAGCCAAGGCTCCGACGACGAGCAGGCTCAGGGCCGCGGGCTCGGGAACGATCTCGAAGTGGCTGGTTCCACTGGCGAGATCGTTGGCCGAGAGGTCGAAGCTGATGAGCGCGCTCATGCTGTCGACGGTCTCGCTGATCGGTGTCCAGTCCTGGTTCGTCGAATCATCCGCCGAAAGCCAAGGATCGGCATTGATCGCCTGGATGCCCTCGTGGAAAGTCGTCCCGCTGGGGCCGTTGACCGGGTCGCCCGCCCAGCCGTTGTACTGGGCCAGGTAAGCGCCGCCGTTCGGACCAGCGCCGACGAGCTGAGCGCCCGTGCCGTCCTGGTCCGAGATCGTCATCGCCGCCGACGCCGTACCGGTCGGGTTGGTGATCGGAGCGAAGGTCAGCAGCTCGGACGCGATATGGAAATGCGTCGCGCTCTGGCCGGACTGGACCGCAAAGTTGAGGTTCACCTCGGGATCCTCGCGGATCATCACGTCAAACTGCGACAGGGTTCCCAGGATCGTGCCGTCTTCGTACTCGAAGTTCATCGAGTCGGACAGGCTCCAGGTCCAAGTCTGTGTGGCCGGATCGTAATCGCCCCATTCCGACATGATCGGAATGGTGACGCTGATCGGACCGGCGTCCGCGGTGATTTCGAACACGACATCAGGCAGGTCCGCCTGCACGTTCGCCGCAAACGCAAGCGTGCAAAGCAAAGCAAGCCCGGACATCCCGATACGCGTGGCAAGACGGGTAGACATGATTCTCTCTCTCCTCCTCGGCAGTGCGAGTGACCACAGCACATGTACAGAACTGCTGCAACTTGACCTGCAATATAGGCCACCGGCGGCAGGAAGTCAAGAAAATCTTTTTATCGCCACCGCGAGCATCACGCCTCGACGCCGGCCGCCACCATGACGCGCGGCGCACACGTCACGATGCCAAGTTATCGGACGATCAGAACGCCCCCGCAGGTATTCCGCTGCATACGCCGGGAAAAAACGCAACGACTTGTGTCAAAACCAGTTATACGCGAGAAACCATGCGCGGAAACGCGACGCCGGGGGCCTCAACACTCGGATTCGATCGAAATACCGACCTCGAACGTGCCGCTCACCACACGCCGACTGTGAATCACACGCCCCGTGACCCGCATCGGCTCTCCGTCCAGATGGGGCAAAAAAACTTCGACCGCCTGCCCAACATGTAGTGGTTGCCCGATCTGCACCGCCACCCCGTTGGCCGAAAGGTTCACGGTTTGGCCTGTGACGCTGATGGGAGCCGTGGCCGTCTCGCTGCGACTGCGAACGCGGCAGGGAACCCGATGTGCGAATCGCAATTCCCCTCGCCGGCGCGCTTCCGCGCCCGGCGGGAGAGGCGCCGTCTGAAACGCCGATCCCGGCAGAGTGTGAGTCGTCATCACGTGCCCTCCGTGGCGCACACGAATCAATGAGGAACCCCTTTCTTATCGGGCAGATTCCGGGAAGACTTGAGCAGATCGGCGGCATGCACGCGAAGCGGGGGCGAGATAGCAAGGCGAGCGCGGCGTGTTGGGCGACAGTGGTGCGGCGAAACCGCGAGACAGGTGACTTACTCCGCCTCAGCGTCGGCGTCGGCGGCGACGACCTCGATGTGCGTGTGCTCGTCGATTACCAGCGTCGTGATCTCGCCGTCGTCTTTCTGCAAACGGAGCCGGTCGAGCCACAGCTTGTCATCTTTCCCGTGCGCGAACCAACTGCCCGTTTTTTCCCGGCGAAGCGCGACGATCGTGCCCTCAACCTGCTGAACCCAGTTATCCTCCCGCCGCTCGATTTCCTGGCGAACTCGGACACGCTGACCGGGTTGAAGCTGTTGCTGGCTCATGGCGTTCCTGACGGTGAAAAAGCTTTGTCTCACTGGCCACAAGGCTAAATCACATCGGCCGGTTTCGCAACCGTTGACGCGGCGCGCAACGACGAGACGCACGTCGGCGGCGCTCGTTTCGTTTTCGGGGCTGATGCCCCGCCAGACACGACGCCGGCCCCGGGCCAGGGAATCGGCGGTATGGATCAGCCGGGGGGCACGGGCCTGCGGGACCAGGTTATGCCTGTTGCGATGCGGGCGCGGCGAGCCCGTTGGTGATCTCGACGATTTCGAACTCCACTTCCTGGTTGTCGAGCGTGAGGGTGGTGCGCTCGCCGACGTGCATCCCCATCAGCGCCAGGCTGAACGGCGCGCGGTAGTTGTAAATGCCTTTGTCGATGTCCGTATCGAACGGGCCGAGGAAGGTCATGACGCGGGTCGAGCCGTCGGCGGTGTTGCGCAGCGTGACGCGCGAGCCGATACCGACATGGTCGGTCGGCACGTCCTGCGGCTCGATCTCGCGCGACATCGACAGGTCGTGGTTCATGCGGGCCAGCCGCGCACGCAGGAAGTCGCGTTCTTCCAGGGCGAACTTGTACTCGGAGTTCTCGGACAGGTCGCCGTGCGAGGCCGCCTCGCCGATGCGCTTGGCGTTTTCGTGCATCGTGACGTTGACGAGGTGGTCGCGTTCCTTGGTCTTGCGATCGATGCCCGCGCCGGTGTTCCAGAGCACATTGGGGTCATCCCACGGTTCGACGCGTTGCTGGTGAACGACGAACAGGTCGGGGTGAACGTCACGCAACGCGTTGAGCAGCCGCGTGCGCAGGTTCGGGCCGACGCCTTCCAGCCGTTCGAGTTGCCGGCGGAGCGTGATCGCCCGATTGGGGGAGATGCGGCGCAGACACTCGACCGCCCGGCCGTGGTTTCGCAGGGCCAACGCCCCCCGCACCCGCTGCCGAAAGCGTTTCATCACCGACTCGGGCGGGTTGAGCGAGCGGCCGAGCGCGCTGAGCGTGTGGATGATTTCCGTGAAGAGCTCGTCGTCGGGCGGCAGCCGCAGACCGCTGGGGTCGCGCGGACCCTTCCACAGCCAGAAGATGATCTCGGGATGGCTCACGGGTTCGGCGACCGCGTCGTCGATCACCCGCTGGATTGGCGCGAGCCGGTCGGCGTCGCGGGCCAGTTGGACGAGCGTATCGAGCACGGCGCTGCCCCCGCGCGAAAACAAGGCCGCTGCAATGTCGCCGGCGTCCTCGGGCCGGGCTTCGGGCAGCAGCTCGAGCGCGCGCTGCCAGAGCGCATCCGCGGTCAGCCCCGCGATGAGTCGGACGGCGTCGCCGCCTCGCAACGCCTCGAGCGCAATCGCACGCCCGTCCTCGGGCAGGTCGCTCGCGACCTCGCCGATACGGGCAGAGACCAGGGCGCAACCGAGCGCGTCGGACGGACGCACCTGCTGGATCGCGCCGCGATGCTGCCGGAGAAACTCCTGGCAGCGGACCAGCAGGCCGATCTCGGGTTGCTCACGGTTCTTCTTCTTCTCACGCAAGTAACCTTCGATCGTGGCGTGCCAGTCGGCCGGATCGTGCTGTTTTTCAAAGGTGTCCCACGTCGCGTCCTCGACCGTCCACACGTCCGCGGTGTAACGCAGCATGACGGGGTTGCGACCTTCGAGAATCACGTGGGGGTCACGCTGGCACAGATGGCGGGCGCGTGTCCACCACTTGCTCCACGCCTTGGCGGAGATGTACTTCGGGACGAGTTCGCTCTTGAGCACGTCCTGGCTGATCATGTCTCCGTGGGCGTGGATGAGCCCGACGATCACGGCGACCGGGTTGGATTCGAGCATTTCAGCCAGCTGCTCGGGACGCAGAGCGCGCAGCACCCGGAAATCGTCCGGCGCGATATGGTCGTACTCACGCGATAGCTCGATCGGCGTGATGGTCTTGCGGCGTTGCGGGTGCTGGAGCGTGATCAGGCCGTGTTCGAGATCGACCTCGACAACCTCGACGACCACATCCTCGGTTCGGCTGATGAGCGCTTCACCGGGTCGCAGCGCGAGACAGATATCGATCATGCGTAGCGCATTGCGGGCCGGTCGGCCCTTGGTCAGGCCCGACGCGTCGAGCAACGCCGCGAAGCCGGGCTTGTCGCCGTGGACGGTCCGGTAGAGCTCGATCACGCTCTGGCGGAGCTGGTCGTTCTTCGGGTCTCCGAACAAGGCGATGCGAGCGATGTCGAGGGCGGCGGGGGCGTCGGAGAGGGGATCGACCGTTTCGAGCACCATCTGACCGAGGGCGGCGGCACGGTCGGCATGAGCCTGCCGGCGCATTTCCTCGAACGGCGCGACAAGCTCGCCGAGACGGAGTGTTTTCTGCTCCAGGGCTTCCAGGCAGTAATTCTCGAATCCGTCGAAATCCTCTTCCCGGACCATTTGCAGGAGTTTGGTTGCCGGCATGTTCTTTCGCGTTTCCTCGTCGTTGGTGCGGCCCCACATCCGGGGCCGGCAGGATTACGGCTTCTCTCCCCCGTCCTTCGGTTCATTCTCCATCGCCTCGCGCGCCCGGCGTTTCGCCTTCAGCAGACGCGAGGTGAAGTCCGCCTGCGACGTTTGCGGCTTCTTCCGCGGTGCCCGGGCGACGACCGGCTGATCCAGTTCCGACGCGCCGCCAAGCGCTTCCGAGAGCCGTTCGGTCACCCGGCGATCCGGTTCGGCGGGCTCGTAGCGGGCGGAACGGTCGGGAGCCGGCCCGGCCTCAGACGCCTCCGACGCCGCCGGAGCCTGCTCCCGCAGTCGCTCCCGGGCGCCCTTGAGCGTGCTGAGCACCGCGGCGCTGCCCTCGCTGGGCTGGCGGGCGCCACCCATCTCGGCGATGCGCCGGCGCAACTTGTGAACCAGCTCGACCGGATTGATCGCGATGCGGCGCACCGCCACATCGAGCAGGAATAATAACAACATCCAGCGAATGAGGTACTCCCACAGCGGCCGCAGGCTCCGGGCCGGCGGCAGGCCCGCGCGGTCGAAGGCCGCCGCCGCCTCCGCTTTCGTCAGGATGCGCCCGTCGGTGCGGTCGGCGAGCTCCCGCAACAGCGCGAGGTTGGTTTCGAGTTGGCGATACTCGGGGGAATACGCCACCGACAGCCCGGTCTGGAGCGTGCCGACGACGGCCTCCGCCCCGCGGCCGATCCGATACCGAAAACTGGCCACGTAGCTGCCTGCGGCGCGGGCGTCGAACTCACCCTCGTACACGCCGGGGCCCACCTGCGTGAGCCGCAAGGGTTGCGAGCTCTGGTCCGGCCGCACGAGCACGCCCTCGATGTTCATGAAATTGATCGCCGCCGCGTTCTTGTCCAACGCGTCGATGCGGATACGTCCCTTGCCACCCGTGGTGGTCGTGGTGACCTCGAACGCGGCGGAGGAGGGCTGCCGCGAGACCCAGCGAACGACCTGGGCCCAGAACTTGCTGAACTTGGGCCAGGCCGCCCAGTGCACGCCCCAACGGGTCCACATCCCGCTGGTGAACGCGACCGCCTTGCCGAGGCCGACCTGCCACTGCGCGAGCACCGGGTCGGTTTCGCCGCTTGCGCTCGCCCGCACGAGCGGAACCTCGGCCAGCGGCTTGGCCGTCGTGACGACGTACCCGTCCAGCTCGGGCAACGCCTCGCCCTCCAGCCCCGCGACGGTCGTGGGCAGCACGCTGGCAAGCTGCGGGCGAAACGGATTCTCGTTGATCAAAGATCGCCGCACGATCCGCGATTCCTTGATGAAGATCTGCGGCAGCTTGCCGTAGTCGCTGGTCGTGTAGTAGCGCCCGCCGGTCTCCTTGGCGATCCGCTTGGCCAGTTCCACTCGGATCGGATGTCCTCCCCAGCCGATCGCGACCGTCGAGCACGTGATGTTGTGGGCCTTCATGGCCCGCAGGAGGTCGCTCCGCGGCGCGGCGGGGTCGAAGTCAGAAATCACGATCATGTGCCGGACGGCGGCGTCGGGACGCTTGACGAGCGCATCGACCCCCGGACGCATGACCGGATCAAAATCCGGCATGTCGCCCATGTTCATCGCCTTGATCCTGCGAATGACGCGGCGCTTGTCGCCAACCGGCTGGAACGGGACGACCCAGTATCCCTGCCCGGCGCCCTGCCACCGGTAGGACAACACGCCGACGAGGTCGAGGCTTGAGAGCGTCTTGACCGCGGCGATGGCGACCCGCTCACCCCAGTAGTTCCCCTGGGGAATTTCGCAGGCGTGCATGACCAGTACGAGTGCTCCCTTGGGAATCTGACGCTTGCTCTTGACGTCGAAGCGTACCGGCATGATCTCCTCGACGGGCGTGTCCATCCAGCCGCCGGCACCGAACGATTCGTCCCCGCCGATCATGACCAGGCCGCCGCCCAGGTCACGGACGTAGGCGGCCAGGGCCTCGCGCTGGTCCGGGGTGAGCTTGTCCGCCGAGAGGTTCGACAGGATCACCGTGGCGTATTCGAGCAGGTGGACCTGGTCGAGCGGCTGTTCGCCGGCGATCTCCACGTCGCAGACGAGCTGTTCGCGCTCGAGCGCGTCGGCCAGAATCCGGGCCGAACGGTAGTCGCCGGTTTCTTGCTCGTCGCCCGCGGTAAGGATCAGGATGCGTCCTTGCCCGGAGACGACGGTGAACGCGCGGCCCTCGTTGTTGTCGGCGATCGTGTCGGTCGTCGCATCGTCGGGTTGGAACACCGCGCGGAACCGGTGGGCCCCCTCGGCCCGCATGGGGATCGGGATCGAGAAACGGTTCGGGCCGGGGTCGAGCGCGACGGGATAGCCCGTGTTGTGCTTGTCTTTCGGGTCGAGGTCGATCAACTCGTCGTTGTGCCACAACTGGATGCGCCCGCGGCACCGCTTCTGCGAGCGCAACACCATCTGGAGGTTGATCGTTTCCTCGGTGCGGGCGGTCGGCGGGGCCGCGAGACGCTCGAAGACCACCTCGTTGGCATGGCGGTAACGCACCGGCCAGATATCCACCGGCACGCCCGCGGCGGCCAGCTCGTCAGCCTCGGCCAACGCCGCCCCGACGTTCTCGTTCCCGTCCGAAACCAGCACGAGCCGCCGCCGGGCATCCTTCGTGAACAACGCCAGCCCCATGCGCATCGCCGCCGCGATGTTCGTCTCGTCCGGATCGATGGGTTCGCTGATCCGCGCGATTTCCAGCGTGTGGCGCGGCAACTGCTCGACGGCGGGCTTGCCGTCGAACGCGATCACACCGAGCGAATCCTTGGTCGGTTTCATCCCCGGCTGCGCCGCCTGGAGAAAGGCGAACTCCGCGGGCTGCTTGTCCCGGGGGATGCTCCGGGAACGATCGACCAGGAACACGACCGAAACCGCGTCCGTCTCCCGCGCCCATTCCGCCCCCGCCAAGGCGAAAATCATGCACCCCACCACGAGACAACGCATGAAAATCGCGATCCAACGCCGCACCGGGCCGAGCCCCGCCAGCGAGCGAAACGAAAACACCACCAGCAACGGTAGCAGCGCAAGCAGCACCAGGTACCCGGGGCTTTCGAATCGAACCATCGCCAGCATCGTTCTCGCGATCCTCGCAGTCGCCTCGCCGGGGTTGCCGTCCCGCGAAGCGGCGGTGGAGGGCGGCGCCTGGGCGCAAACACCCGCAGCCACCGCCGATTGTCGATTATCGCCGCTTTGACCAGGTTCGCCAGCCGTTTCCGGCGATCACCTGCACGCGGTTGTTGCCCGAGTCGATGACGAAGATGCGATCGTCATCGCCGACGGCGAGCGCCCAGGGGTAGGCGAGCTGCCCCGGGTCGCGACCGGCCGACCCCCACACGCCGAGGCTGCGCCCCTGGGGTGTGAAGCGCTGGACGCGGTTGTTGCCGTACTCGCAGACGACGAGTGTACCGTCGGAAAGCATGTCGATGCTGTACGGAAACCACAGCTCGCCGAGCGCATGACCGGCCCTGCCGAACGCCCCGAGAAACTCACCGTCGGGCGCAAAATGGCAGATTCGGTGGTTGCAGGCGTCGGCGACCCACACCGTCCCGTCCGGGGCGATCAGCAAGGATTGCGGCCGCTCCAGCCGCGCATCGCCGGCGTCGCGACCGCCGAAGCTGCCCTCGAATTCCAGCTCCGCGGAAAACCGGCTGATGCGGTCGTTCCCGCCATACTCGGAGACATAAACCCGTCCCGTGTGGTCGATGGCCACATCGGTCGGGAGGCGGAACTGCCCGGGGCCGTCGCCCTCGCTGCCGAACATGCGAACCAGCGCGCCGTCGGCCGCGAAGATCACCACGCGGTGATAATGCGTGTCCGCGGCGAAAACACGCCCGTCGGGGGCGATGCCGAGCCCGGTGGGTTTGCCGGCGCGGGTTTGCGGCATGGTCCAGTCGCGGACGAACGCTCCCCGCTGGGTGAACGCCTGGAGTCGGCCGCCCTTGTCCACGACGTAAAGCAGGTGGTCGGGACCGATGGCCGCGGCGCGGGGGTAGTTGAACTCGCCCGGCCCCATGCCCGTGGAGCCGAACACCAGTTGCGGAGGAAGCGTACCGGGTGTCGCATCGCGGCAGCCGGCGAGACCGGCGAGCACGAACGCGACCATGCCCAGCAGGCGGTTTGTCATGGCTTCGCCGGCGCGGGCGCGGGCGGGCTGGCGGCGGCCTGGGCCTCGTGCAAGGCGGACAGGAGCTGCTCCGTCGTGATCTCGCCCGAAAGTTTGGCCAGCACACGCCCCGAAGGGGCCAGAATGACGACCGCGGGCGGCCTCTCCACACCCCATTTTCGCGCCAGCGGCCGATCCCAGTAAAACTCCAGCGGCACGCAGTAGAACATGCCATCCGGACGCAGAAGCTCCAGCACCGCCGGATCCTTGAGCACCGTCTCCTCGAAATC
>JALSRY010000493.1 GCA_026984555.1 Phycisphaerae bacterium | reverse complement strand
ACTGCGGCCACCACTACAGCGAGCATTACGTCTCGGGCTACGGCACGTCCGGAGCCGAGTACCGCGTCGGCTGCCAGAAGTGCTGCGCCAACGCCGAGGAGTGCTGGCCGTACGACCACGCCCTCGGCTACTGGTACCACCAGTGGGGCCCGGGCTACGACGACGAGTGGACCGAGTACCCCGACACCTGCGAAGAGTGGCCGGTGCCGACCTGGGAAGAATGCACCGATCCCTGCCAGCACGCCAAGTGCCACATGATGACCCGCAAGAAGGGCTTTTCCTTCTACGACGGCGTCGATGAATCGTGCGAGAAGTCGTGGTATCGCGACACCGTCTGCGACGGCTACGGCGACGACATCGAGGCCTCACCCGGCTGCGGCTATCACCGCACCGAACGCGGCTGCTACGAGTGGGACTGGGAGACGCAAAGCTGGGTCGAGAGCCCCAACAAGGGCTACGGCTGCACGCGGCGGGTCGAGGGCTATTCGTACTACGCCTGCACGCCCGACGAGTGCAACGACGGCTGGGACGACGACCACGGCGGGCGGTTCAAGAAGAACCGCCTCGATCACGAGTGGTGCCACGGCCAGGATTGCTCGGGCCTGTACGGCAAGGCCACGGGGCCGCCGGGCAATGAGTTCAGCGGCAACTGCCTCGGCGACATCTTCGGCTGCGGCGAGCTGTACCCGATGGGGCCGGACAGCGGCCTGTGGTTCCACGAAGTCACCGGCGTGCACTGGCGCGGGCTGGTGCCATCGTGGCTGGACGGCTGCGACGGCATGCCGGCGTGCGGGCCGGACTGCCCGTGGTCGCTCGAGGAGGTCCAGGCCCTGCCGCCGGCGATTCCCGGCTACGGCCATCACGACGCCAACGGCGATCCGCTGTGCAACGTCTACTACCACGCCGAGACGGGCTGCTTCTCGTCGTACCAGGGCCACGGCGGCTGCGACGGGCATATCTGCCAGTGCTCGCTCGGCGACTTCCCGGCCTGCAAAGGCGAGGCGGCGTGGGTCGCGGTGGACCTCAACCTCGACGGATCGGGCCGGCCGTACCGCAACTTCACCGGCCGCAACGGCGACCTCGACCCCTACGAAGGCCGCGGCGTACCGCGCCTGCGCGACTACGACATGACCAAAGACCCGGCGACGTGGATGCACGATTGCCCGTGCGAAACCTGGACGGGGGCGGGGACGTGTGTGATCTGAAAGACAGGCCGGGGGATGGAGACCGCAAGCAAGAGCAGAGGCAGAAACCCGAAGGCAGGCAACCAAACGCAGGAGACCAGAGGCGGGATGATCCGATGACGCAGCACGCATCCGACAGCACAACCCTGAAGCCTGGCGCCTGGTGCCTGACGCCCGGCGGCGGCCTGCCGCCTGACTTCGTCGAGCTGTCGCCCGACGGCCCCGCGGCGCCTGGGTGGCAGTACCTGCGCCGCCGGGGCTTGTCCGACGATCAGATCGCCCAGGCGACCGGGCGCTACCGGCTGTGCTACGATCCCGGCGGTCGCCGCCTGATCTTCCCGCACTACGCCTGCGGCATCGTCGTCGGCTGGACCAGTCGCGTGATCGACGCCACGACGTTCAAGCGCTGGTGTTCGTTCCCGGTCGACCAGGCCCAGCGCTTCGTCTTGTACGACGCCGACCGCGTGTGCCGGCCCGGATCGTGCGTGTTCATCTGCGAGGGGCCGCTCGACGCCATTTGCGTCTGGCTCGCGGGCCAGCGCATCGGCATCGCCAGCACCGCGCTGTTCGGCGCCTGGGCCTCGCCGATCCAATACGCGACGCTCCTCGGCCTGCGGCGCCTGTACCACCGCATGTACATCCTGCTCGACGCCGACGCCTGCGGCCGCGCCCTGAGCTTGGCCACCCAGCTCGACGCCGGCCTGCCTGCGCGGGCCGCGCAGACGGGCGTCATCGACATCGGCCAGGAATACGACGACCCAGCGGCGATGGGTGTAGACGAGCTGTACCACCTGGTCGAGTACGCCGCCGCGTCGTCCGAGCAGCGCATCTCGTGGCCGATGGCCCGCGCCAGCCTGTGCGCCGCGCGCGAACCGGGTGGTCTATCCGCCCCCCGCCCTGGATCAGCCGCCCCCGGCGCCGGAGACGATCCCGAAGCGCCAACCCTGAAGCCTGAGGCCCGAAGCTTGGAGCCCGACCAATGCCCGTGATCTCGATCAACATCGGCCCGAAACGCGTCCACCTGACGGCCTACTGCCCCGACGACGAGCTCGGCCTGCTGGCGTGCGACTACGTGCTGGCCCGCGCCACCGAG
>JALSRY010000492.1 GCA_026984555.1 Phycisphaerae bacterium | reverse complement strand
GGAGAAGGCGGGCGTGCGGATCATCCGCGAGGCGCTGACGGTTCCGCTGCGCCAGATCGCGGAGAATGCCGGTTACGAGCCGGCGGTCGTGCTACGCAAGGTGCAGGCCAGCGAGAAGGTCCATTTCGGGTTCAACGCGGACACGGGTGAGTACGGCGACATGCTGAAGATGGGCGTGATCGACCCGACCAAGGTGGTGCGGAGCGCGCTCGAGAACGCCAGCAGCGTCGCGCGCATCCTGCTTTCGACGGCTTGCCTGATCGCGGAGAAGCCGAAGAAGGACAAGGGAGGCCCGGGCGCGCCCGGTGGCATGGACGAGATGGGCGGCATGGGCGGCATGGGGGGCATGGGGGGCATGGGCGGCATGATGTAGAGCCCGATGTCCGCCGCGAGTGGACGTGATGAGTAATTGCGCGGAGGCCCCTCGCGGGGGCCGATCGCTGGAAGATATGACGAGTACGAAACTGCCCAGAGCATGAGGAGACGCAACGATGGCAACCGCCACTGCGAAGAAAGTCAAGATTCGTCCGCTGGACGACCGTGTTGTTGTAGAGCCGTTCGAGGCCGAGGAGCGGACGCGCGGCGGGATCGTCCTGCCGGACAGCGCCCGCGAGAAGCCCCAGCAGGGGAAGGTCATTGCCGTGGGTCCGGGTAAGCTGCTCAAGAGCGGCGAGCGCGGGAAGATGTCGCTGAAGGTTGGCGATCATGTCTTCTACGGCAAGTACAGCGGTACGGAGATCGAGCTCAACGGCGAGGAATATGTGATTCTGCGCGAGTCGGACGTGCTGGCCGTTCAGGCCTGACGAGAAACGCGAGAACAAACCGCAAGGTGCAACCACGTAGCGAACCAGGAGTAGTCGGGGACGTTTTCGATGGGAGGCGCGACGGTGGGGGCGGCTGTTGTCGAGGTCGTGGAAGTGCCGGTTGGGCACGAGCGTTTTCCGCGAGCTGCCGGGTTCGTGTCGCGTTGGGATTGCACCGGAACGAGGGATTGATATGCCTGCGAAACAACTGATGTATGCCGAACACGCCCGGGCTCAGATTCTCGAAGGCGTGCGCAAGCTGGCCAAGACGGTCAAGAGCACGCTCGGGCCGGTCGGGCACAACGTGCTGCTGCACAAGTCGTGGGGCTCGCCGCGCGTGACCAAGGACGGTGTGACGGTCAGCAAGGAGATCGAGCTGCCCGAGCCGTTCCAGAACATGGGTGCCAAGCTGGTCAACGAGGTGGCGAGCAAGACCTCGGACGCCGCCGGTGACGGGACGACCACGGCGACGGTGCTGGCCGAGGCGATCTGCACGGAGGGGCTCAAGAACGTCACGGCGGGTGCGAACCCGATGGCGCTCAAGCGTGGTATCGACGCGGCGGTCGCGGTCGCGGTCAAGAGCATCGAGAAACAGGCCGTGAAGGTTCGCGGCAAGGATGACATCGCGAAGGTGGCGACGATCAGCGCCAACGGCGATGCCGAAGTGGGCAAGATGCTGGCCGAGGCGTTCGACCGGGTCGGCCAGGATGGCGTGGTCGAGGTCGAGGAAGGCAAGAGCATGGACACGACGTGGGAACACGTCGAGGGCATGCAGTTCGACAAGGGGTTCATTTCGCCCTACTTCGTCACGAACGCGACCTCGCTCGAGGCCGAGTTGGAAGATCCGTACATCCTGATCTACGAGAAGAAGATCAGCTCGTTGCGCGACCTCGTACCGTTGCTCGAGAAGACCGCCAACATCGGAAAGCCGTTGTTGATCATCGCGGAAGACGTCGACGGCGAGGCGCTGGCGATGCTGGTGGTCAACAAGTTGCGTGGCATCCTGAACGTCGCCGCGGTGAAGGCGCCCGGTTTCGGCGAGCGGCGCAAGGCGATGCTCGGCGATATCGCGGTGCTGACCGGCGGGACGTTCATCAGCGAGGACCAGGGGATCAAGCTGGAAAACGTCGAGCTGGACATGCTCGGTCGGGCCAAGCGGGTGGTCATCAACAAGGATACGACGACGATCATCCGCGGTGCCGGCAAGAAGGCCGACATCGAGAAGCGCATCAACCAGATTCGGGCCCAGATCGAGAAGACCACGAGCGACTACGATCGCGAGAAGCTCCAGGAACGGCTTGCCAAACTCACCGGCGGTGTGGCCTTGGTGAAGGTCGGCGGCGCGACGGAAATCGAAGTCAAAGAACGCAAGGATCTCGTCGATGACGCGTTCCACGCCACCAAGGCGGCGGCCGAAGAGGGCGTGGTGCCCGGCGGTGGTGTCGCGTACCTGCGGGCGATCAAGGCGGTCGAGCAAGCGGCC
>JALSRY010000491.1 GCA_026984555.1 Phycisphaerae bacterium | reverse complement strand
CTCGGTGGCTCCAGCACATACGTCAGGGCTACGAAACATACGCTGTGCTGGCCTTCCTCGAACGCGAGCTGCCGCATCGCTTCGATGTAGTACGCGTTTTCGACATCGCCGACCGTCCCGCCGATCTCGACGAAGACCACGTCGGCCTGCGTTCCGACGGCCAGCTCTCGCAGGCGGTTTTTCACCTCGCCCGTGACGTGCGGGATCATCTGCACGTCACGACCCAGGTAGCCGCCGGTACGCTCGCGTTCCAGCACGCGGCGGTAGATTTGTCCGCTGGTGGCGAAGTTTAGACGGGTCAAATCCTGGTCGAGCGCCCGCTCGTAGGTGCCCAGGTCCATGTCGCATTCGGTGCCGTCGTCCAGGACGAAGACCTCGCCGTGGCGGTAGGGGTTCAGCGTGCCCGAGTCGATGTTGAGATAGCCCTCGAGCTTGATCGGGGCGACGGAAAGCCCCTTGTCTTGCAGGCAGCGCGCCAGCGAGGACGCGAAAATCCCCTTGCCCAGTCCGCTCATCACCGTGCCGAACACCACGACGTAGCGGGTCGTGCCCGGCTTGTAGCCGCTGGGCATCGGCAGGTAGAACTCGGTATCGACCGAATGGTCGCGAATCGTGCTCAGCAGGTCTTGGGTGTCCATGGGGCCGGGCCGCGTCCGTGTCGCTGGGGGTTCATCACGAGTCCGAATCTACCCGGCACGCTGCCGGGCGACAAAAGCCTGGTACTCTTCCGGCGTGTCGATGCCGGGCGATGCGTGATCGACCACTTCGACCACGATCGGTTCCCCCCGTTCCAGCAGCCGCAACTGCTCGAGTTTTTCGATCTGTTCGAGCCGGCCCGGGGGCCACGACGCGAACGCCAGCAGCAGGTCGCGCCGGTACGCATACACGCCCAGGTGCAGCAGCCGGGTTGCCTCCGGCCCCCCCGCGTCCCGGGCGAAGGGGATCGGCGCTCGCGAGAAATACAGCGCCCGCCCCCGTCGGTCGCACACCACCTTGACGCATCCTGGATCGGTCGGATCACACCCCGGCGGCAGCGGGCACGCCAGCGTCCCTACCCGGCAATCGGGCTCGGCGGCCATCCGGGCCACGAGTCGGTCCAGGGAATCCGGTTCCATCTCCGGTTCGTCGCCTTGGACATTGAGGATCAGGTCGTCGCCGCCGCCCGCCATACGCGCCACGACCTCCGCCAGCCGATCCGTGCCGCTGGGGTGGTCGGCCCGGGTCATCTCCACATCCCCGCCAAAGCCACGCACCGCCTCGGCGATACGCTGATCGTCGGTCGCTACGATACAGCGCTGCACGCTGCGGGCGGCCACCACACGCTCGTACACGTGCTGAATCAGCGGTTTGCCGGTCTGACAGGCGAGAGGTTTCCCCGGGAAGCGCGTCGAGCCAAAACGGGCCGGGATGATGGCAACGACCTGCATGAAAATCTTCCGTAGGCCGGATCATACCACCCCCCGTGCCGTTTGCAAATCGGCGCGCTTCCGCCGCCCTGGTTGATACGCTCCCGAGCGCGCGGCGGCCGGCCGATCAGACAAAACCCTCCGGTACCGTTTGCAGCCGGGACACCCGGTCTTACAATCGCCGGCGAAGGCGGGCCATCCAGCACGGAAGCGAGACGACATGGCGCAAGATCAGCCCCTCAGCCACGCAACCACTTCGGAAACGCCCGCGGCCGCGCCAGCCGGCGATGCCCGGTCGGACCCGCGACGCCGACAGGTGCTCGAAGCGGCGAGGCGGCTCTTCGAGGAAAAAGGATTCGAGGCGACCACGATGGCGGAGCTGGCTCGCCACGTCGGCATCGCCGTGGGAACGCTGTACAAGTTCTTCAAGGACAAACGGGCGCTCTACCAGACACTCGTCGCCGACACCGTGCGCGATTTCGAGGTCGAGCTATGCCGCGCGCTCGACGATCCCGAGCTCGATCTGGTCGGGAAAATCGATGCGTTCCTCCGCATCGGCACGGAGTTGTTCGAGAAACACCTCCCGCTGATTCGGGTCTACTTCGCCGAAACCGAGGCGGCGTTCCTGTTCACCCCCGCGGGCTTGGAAGACGAGGCCCTGCGGAGCCATCAGCGCATCCTCGACGCCTTGACACGGACCATGCGGCGTGGCGTCGAGCAAGGAATCCTGATCGACCTCGATCCCGCGGCACTGGCTCTGGCACTCGAGGGAATGCACAACGGGTTCCTGACCACCATGGTGCGTTTCCCGGGCATGTTCACGCCCGAACAGATCTGCACGTACACGCATCGCGTATTCTTCGAATCCGCGCTGCGCAGCTAG